>NZ_JAUZMZ010000164.1:0-10100 GCF_036327435.1 Rhodococcus chondri
GTTGTTTCCCATGATGTTCTGCGCGGGAGTGTGGCTTCCGGTGCAGGCGATGCCCGCGCTGCTGCAGCGGATCGTCGAGGTGACACCGTTCGGTGCGGCCTCGCAGCTCCTCGATCAGGCCGCCGCGGGGGATTGGCCGAGTGTGGCCGGCCTGATGCTGGTGGCCTTGTGGGCGGTCGCGCTCACCGCCGCGGCCGTGCGCTGGTTCCGGTGGCAATAGCAGTTCCGTTGGCAACAGCACCTTCACCCGGCATCCTGAAACCGTGACGACCTCGCAACCGGCCGACGACATCTGGGAGCGCGCCCACCGATGGGGCCGTGGGCTCTGCTCGCAACCGGCACCGTTCTGTCGCTCGCCACAGCGGGACTGCTGATCGCCCCCGCCGAACGTGTTCCGGCAGCGGTTCTGGTCCTCGTGGCGGTGGGCTGGGAGGCGTGGTGGTCGCTGGGTGCGTACCGGTTTGCTCGCGACAGCGGTGACGATGGCCGGATCTCAGTCCGGAGGTCTTCCGCCGTCGAGTCTCACGACGTGGATCGGCTTCGGGCTGCTGTTCGCGCTCAATGCAGCCATCGGGACGGTGACGCTCCGCATCGGCGAACGCGACCAGGCGAGGACTCGGGAACTGATCGAAGCGATCACCGAACTCGAACGCACGAACGTCCGCTTCGAACAGGCGCTTTCGGAGAACCAAGCGCTGCACGAACAGCTTCTGCTGCAGGCTCGGGAGGCCGGTATCGACGATGAACGCCGCCGCCTCGCCGCCGAAATCCACGACACCCTGGCACAGGGACTCACCGGAATCGTCACGCAACTGCAGGCCGCGCAGGACACCACCGATCCTGCAGCGGCGGGGCGTCACGTGGAGCGTGCTGCCGCGCTCGCACGGCGCAGTCTCGGCGAGGCCCGCCGGTCGGTGCAGAATCTGGCTCCGCAGGCGCTCGAACACAGCACTCTCGAAGACGCACTCTCCCATACGGTTCGGGCATGGTCCGCGGAGTCCGGTATCCGCGCCGACTTCACGGTCACCGGAACGACCGAACCGCTGCACGAGGACATCGGCGCCACCTTGCTGCGGATCACCCAGGGGGCGCTCGCCAATGTCGGTAAGCACGCCGCCGCGGAGCGTGTGGGTGTCACGGTGTCGTACATGGGCGACGAGGTGAGCGTGGACGTGCGGGACGACGGGTGCGGCTTCGACCCGGCGACCGGCTCGGTCCGCGGATTCGGTCTGAGGGGTATGCAGTCGCGGGCGGCACGTATCGCGGGCACAGTGAACGTAGAATCCGAAACCGGTGCGGGGACGGCGGTGTCGGTGCGCGTGCCGCTGGTGAAGGCGGGGACGGGCCCGTGAACAGTGCCATGGCGAACGGCCGCCGGAGGCGGTGCTCACGACCTACGACACGGACGCCGACACCTTCCCCGCGCTCGAGGCCGGCGCGACCGGGTATCTGCTCGAGGACGCGCCGCGCGACGAGTTGTTCGACGCGGTGCGGGCGGCCGCCGAAGGCCGTACCGTCCTGTCGCCGGTGGTCGCGTCGCGTCTGCTGGCCCGGGTACGCAACCCCGACCCTCCGCGTCCGCTGAGTGCCCGCGAACGCGAGGTGCTGGTGCTGGTGGCGAAGGGCACGTCCAACCGTGAGATCGCCCGGGAACTGTTCATCAGTGAGGCGACGGTCAAGACGCATCTGGCGCACATCTTCGGGAAGCTGGACGTGACCGATCGCGCGGCGGCGGTCGCGGCCGGCTACGACCGCGGCATCCTCGGCTGAATCCGGCGGTGCTGCGCGGTGATGAGCGCGCGAAATGTACCTTACCGGTGGGTAACCGGCCCATCGGCAGACAGCCCAATCGGGCAGGACTACCCTATGTGCCTGTGACCTCACACTATGACGTCGTTGTCCTCGGAGCCGGTCCCGGTGGGTACGTCGCTGCTATCCGCGCGGCACAGCTGGGATTGAGCACCGCCATCATCGAGCAGAAGTACTGGGGTGGTGTCTGTCTGAACGTCGGCTGCATCCCCTCCAAGGCGCTTCTCCGCAATGCCGAACTGGCGCATCTCTTCAACAAAGAGGCCAAGACGTTCGGCATGTCGGGAGACGTGTCCTTCGACTTCGGTGCCGCCGTCGACCGCAGCCGCAAGGTGGCCGACGGTCGCGTCAAGGGCGTGCACTTCCTCATGAAGAAGAACAAGATCACCGAATACGATGGCAGGGGCGCGTTCGTCGACGCCAAGACCATCGAGGTAGCCCTCACCAAGGGCGGCACCGAACAGGTGACCTTCGACAACGCCATCATTGCCACCGGTTCGGTCACCAAGCTGCTGCCGGGCACCGAGCTCAGCGACAACGTCGTCACCTACGAAGAGCAGATCCTCACCCGCGAGCTGCCCGGGTCGATCGTCATCGTCGGTGCGGGCGCCATCGGCATGGAGTTCGGCTACGTCCTGGCCAACTACGGTGTGGACGTCACGATCGTCGAGTTCCTCGACCGGGCCCTGCCCAACGAGGACGCCGACATCTCGAAGGAAATCGCCAAGGCCTACAAGAAGCTCGGCGTCAAGATCAAAACCGGCACGGCGGTGCAGAAGATCTCCGACAACGGCTCGGACGTCACGGTCGAGATCAAGGACAACAAGTCCGGCAACGTCGAGACCCTCACCGTCGACAAGGTGCTGCAGTCCGTCGGCTTCGCCCCTCGCGTCGAAGGCTTCGGCCTCGAGAAGACCGGTGTGGAGCTGACCGACCGCGGTGCCATCGCGATCGACGAGCGCATGCGAACCAACGTCGACGGCATCTACGCAATCGGTGACGTCACCGCCAAGCTCATGCTCGCCCACGTCGCCGAGGCGATGGGTGTCGTCGCGGCCGAGACCATCGGGAACGCCGAGACTCTCGAGTTCGGCGACTACCGCATGATGCCGCGCGCCACCTTCTGCCAGCCGCAGGTCGCCAGCTTCGGTCTCACGGAGCAGCAGGCGAAGGACGAAGGCTACGACGTCAAGGTCGCGACCTTCCCGTTCACCGCGAACGGCAAGGCGCACGGCCTGGGAGACCCCAACGGTTTCGTCAAGCTCATCGCCGACAAGACCCACGGCGAGCTTCTCGGTGGTCACCTCATCGGCCCCGACGTCTCCGAACTGCTGCCGGAACTGACCCTGGCGCAGAAGTGGGATCTGACCGTCAACGAGCTGGCGCGCAACGTCCACACCCACCCGACCCTCAGTGAAGCACTGCAGGAGGCCATCCACGGTCTCGCGGGTCACATGATCAACTTCTGACAGGCGAGGGCTCGTCCTTCGCAATCGCAATCCTCCGCGCGGGTAGATCCCTGCTCGGATGTACCGGCTCGGCCCGTGGCGACTCGACCGTCGTCGCGGGCCGGCGTCGTTCGGGAGCGGTCTTTACCGCCTTCCAGTTATGAGGTTAGCCAGACCTTACTTCAGCCGGGAAATTCCCCTATAGTCGTCGCGTGAGATCGCCGCCTGCGCGATGACTGCGGAAGGAATGCATATGTCCGAGACCCAGGGAACCCATGACGCACTGCCACTGGCCGATCGAGACGCCGCTCACCTGCCCGGGCACTGGCTGCTCGCGCGTCTCGGCAAGCGCGTGCTGCGCCCCGGTGGCAAGGAACTGACCGAGCGGATGCTGTCCGACGCGAACCTGAAGGGCGTCGACGTGGTCGAGTTCGCGCCCGGCCTGGGGCGGACCGCGCAGAGCATCCTCGAGTATGCTCCCAAGAGCTATGTGGGGGTCGAATCCGACGAGAGCGCAGCCGAATTGACCCGCAAGGCCATCAACGGTGCGGGCACGGTGCTCGGCGGTGAGGCATCGAAGACCGGGCTCGACGCCTCGACCGCGGATGTGGTGGTCGGCGAAGCCATGCTCACGATGCAGACCGACAAGCACAAGGCCGAGATCGTGCAGGAGGCGTTCCGTGTACTGCGTCCCGGCGGCCGCTACGCCATTCACGAGCTGGCGATCGAGCCGGATGCGGTCGACGACGAGATCAAAACCGACATCCGGCAGTCTCTCGCCCGATCCATCAAGGTCAACGCGCGTCCTCTCACAGCCACGGAATGGCGGCAGCTGTTCGTCGAGGCCGGCTTCGAGGTCGAGACCGTGGGCTTCGCGCCGATGGCGCTGCTCGAGCCCAAACGCATCCTTGCCGACGAGGGCCTGCTCGGCACGCTGAAATTCATGGGTAACGTGATCCGTGACTCGGACGCGCGTGCGCGCGTGCTGCAGATGCGTTCGACGTTCACGAAGTACAAGAAGCACCTGGTCGCGATCGAGATCATCGCGAAGAAGAAGGAGACCTGATGAGTGCCGAAGAAGCGTCCGACGGCAAGATGACGGTGATCGAGGGTCTCGCCGACCTCAATGCCCAGGACGGCGACACGCCGCGGCTCGAAAAGCTCGCGACCGGAGCGGGCGCCACCGTGATCCGGATGGGGTTCGCCGCGGGGCAGGTCATGAAGGACCACCGCGCGCCGGCCCCGATCCTGGTGCAGGCCACCAGCGGTGACGTGTCGTTCAGCACTGCCGACCGGACCGTATCGCTCGTGCCGGGCACTGCCGTACACGTCGACACCGGCATCGTGCACAAACTCGTCGCCAACACCGACTCCGTGGTGATGCTGACCATTCTGCGGTGATCAGCGCCGATCGGGCCCTGCCTCGATGACGCGGGCCGCGACCTCGGCAAGCGGTGTATTGGTTTCCTGCGACAGTTTCACCATCATCTCGAACGCACGATCGGCGCCGATCGTGAACCGCTCCATGAGCATGCCTTTCGCTTGACCGATCCGGTCGCGGCTCGCAAGTGCCGATTTGAACTGAAGTTCCTTGCGGGACGCGAGGATCGCGACCGCGGCATGTGCGGCGAGGGCTTCTCCGGTGTGCTCGGAATCGCTGTCGAACGCGTTCGCCTGCGAGGAGAACAGGTTCAGCGCCCCACTGTGACCGGTCTGCGTGTACAGGCGGAACGACAGAATGCTGAGCACACCGGCCTCGACCGCTGCCGCGGCAAATCTCGGCCAGCGGGTATCGGTGCGCAGATCGTTGCAGCGGGTCATCACCGTTTCCTGTGCGGCATCCAGACACGGGCCTTCCCCGAGACTCACCTGCAGGTTGTCGAGTTGCGGCGGAAGACCCGACGTGGAGGCAAGAGACTCGAACCTCGACGGCCCGGCGATCAAGAGCACATCGGCGCTCTCCGAACCTGGAACGATAGCCACCGCAGCCCCGGTGATACGGCGGAGCGTTTCGTCCAGGTCGAAGTCCGCCGTCATGGAGCGCGCAAGCTCGGCCATGGACCGGCTGAGCCGCTCGTCGTCGAGGTGTGCCACGGGGGTTCACCCTCTTTCTCGTCGGGTGCGGGTGTTCTTCGCACCGTAGTCCACAGTAATCAGGTGCGACGTCGCCTGCCTGCGTCGATCTTCCATGGTCCGGGATCGAGGGCGAACGAGACGTCTGTGAACGGGCGTGCAACAGTGGAGGCACTCATGGCCGTGCTGATTGCAGGAGGACCGAGATATGGATGCGGACTCGGAGCGCGGTAGCGGCGATCCCGCGGCGGTCTTCGCTGCGATGGCGGACCTGGTCTATCGGGAGGCCGAGCCGGACCAGGTCTACGAGGCGATCTGTTCGGCGGCGACCCAGCTGGTCCCACGGTGTGATCACGCCAGCGTGATGATGCGCCGTCGCAATCGCTATGTCACCGTCGCGGCCGGCGACGACATCGCCCGTCAGGTCGACGACCTCGAGCGCGAAACCGGCCAGGGTGCATGCCTGGACGCGATCGAGCACGAGCACCCGCAGATCGAGCCGGATCTGCGTACCGGTAGTCCCTGGCCGCGGTTCGCCGCCCGGGTCCTGGCCGAAACTCCCGTGCGGGGGGCGATGTCGTTTCGGTTGCATACCGAAACAGGCAAGATCGGGGCTCTGAATCTCTTCACCGACACTCCGGGCGGCTTCACCGCCACCGAAGCGGCCCAGGCGAGTGTTCTCGCCTCGTTCGCAGCGGTGACCACACTGGCGGTGAGTCGTGGCGAGACCCTGGCTTCGCTGCGGGACGGGCTGTCGAGCAACCGTGAGATCGGCAAAGCGATCGGCCTGCTGATCGTCTTGCATCATATCGGCGACGACGAGGCGTTCGAACTGTTGCGGAGCACGTCACAGCAGATGAACGTCAAGGTGGCCGACCTGGCGCGCACATTGAACGAGCGACACCTTCGCGACATGTCCGATCTCAACCGCCCGGGCGGACGAGGCCCGCTGCTCGGATAGGTTTCGGACGGGCTGATCGACTGCAGCCCGGTGCAATTCGACACGTTCCGCCGGAGGATGGACCGGCCGGAGCCGTAGACGACTCCGGCCGGCCCCGCGGGTGGCGGTGGTCGGCCCCACGGCGCCCCCCTGCGGCGCCATGCCGACCCCGCTTCACCAGGATTCGACTCGATCGCGCAGCGCCGGCGCTGCGCGGTCGTGTGCTGCTACCGAGGAGGAGCCGGTCGATGTCGCGTGACGATCGGCAGGTTGCCGAATCCGGCAGCGACCGGACCGATAGCGACGCCCGACCGACGTCGTGAATGTGGACCCGAGTGCGAACGCAAAGTGACCATCCTCAGTGGACATTCGACTGCTGGACGCACCGGCGTACGCGAAACGAGGTGAGATCGCAGCAGTCGTTCGAACAACGACATGACGATGGCTGCTCTTCAACCCTCGCCCGCATAATGCCATGAAATTGTCCAGGGCGGGCATGAATACGTTGATCCGCCTGCGCCGTGCGCCGATCTCCGCCGATCCTGCAATACTCCGGCGTACGGTGTCGCTATGGCGGAACGAGGCGCTCGCCCCCCGGTACATCCGGTTCGGAGAATGATGCTGCGAGCGGTGCGTCACCTGTTCACACCGCTGCGCCCCGACGACTATCTCGAGATGATCAACCCACTGTGGACTACCCGTGAGCTGCGCGGCCGCGTGGAGAAAGTGGTCCCGGAAGGCGACAATGCGGCCTCGGTGCTCATCCGGCCGGCCTACGAGTGGCGCGGACACGAGCCGGGCCAATACGTGCGTCTCGGTGTGATCATCGACGGTGTCTACCACTGGCGCGCCTATTCTCTGACCTCCGATCCCGACCCGGACGACGGACTGATCAGCGTCACGCCCAAACTGGTCGAAGGCGGCGTCGTCTCGCCGTACCTCGTGAATCGGATCGAGCCGGGAGACATCGTGCGACTCGGGGAGGTCGAAGGGGTATTCGTCCTTCCCGAACCGGTACCCCGGAAATTGTTGTTCGTCAGCGCCGGCAGCGGTATCACACCGATCATGAGCATGCTGCGCAGTCTCGACCACCGCGACCTCGTCGACGATGTCGTCGTAGTGCATTCCTCGCATACCTCCGACCAGGTGATCTTCGGACCCACCCTGCGCGACCTCGACGAGCGGCATCCCGGAATGCGGCTCGAGCTGTGGGTCAGCGGGGAGCGAGGGCATATCAGGCCCGCCGATCTCGACGATCTCTGCCCGGACTGGCGCACCCGTGAGACGTTCTGTTCCGGTCCGCCCGAACTGCTCGACGCCTTCGTCGAACACTGGAACGAGCACGGCAACCCACAGCGATTCCACCTCGAACGTTTCCAACCGATCATCGGGGGGAATGCGGGAACCGGTGAGGGTGGCACCGTCCACTTCCTCGACAGCGAGACGGACGTCGAATGCGACGGCGGAACCCCGATCCTCGTGGCAGGGGAGGAGGCCGGTCTGAAGTTGCCGTACGGGTGTCGCATAGGCATCTGCCACACCTGTGTCGGCACACTGCGCTCGGGACGCCTCCGCGATCTGCGCACCGATGAGGTGAGCGAACCGACCGGGGCATCGGTGCGCACGTGCATCCACACCGCAGAAGGCGATATCGAACTCGAGCTGTGAGGGCCCGGCTGCGAAAAGGAGGAAAGCGTGACAAGCACTTTCGAAAGCCCGCTTGCCCACCTGAGCGAGGAGACACTCGACGAACTTGCAAAGGAACTCGACGCGATTCACGACGAGGTGTACTCCGACCTGGGAGAACGCGACCGTAGATACATCAAGTCCGTCATCGCCGCGCAGCGTCAACTCGTGGTCACCGGACGGATCCTGCTGTTCGCCTCGTCCTGGAAGCCGGCGTGGGTCACCGGAACCGCGTGCCTCGGCATGGCGAAGATCCTCGAGAACATGGAGATCGGCCACAACGTCATGCACGGGCAGTGGGACTGGATGAACGATCCGGACATCCACTCGTCGGTGTGGGACTGGGACACCGCGTCCACGGCCGAGGCGTGGAAGCATTCGCACAACTACATCCACCACACGTTCACCAACATCCGCGGTCTGGACAAGGACCTCGGGTACGAGATCATGCGGATCGACCCGCATCAGAAATGGCGCCCCGTCTACCTGGCGCAACCGCTGTACAACGCTCTGCTCACGGTGCTGTTCGAATGGGGTGTGGCGCTGCACGATCTCGACCTCGAGGCGATGTGGGCCGGAGAGAAATCCAAGACCCAGGTCCTGAAAGAGCTGAGGGGTATCGCGGGGAAGGCGCGGGCGCAATTCGTCAAGGACTATGTCGGCTGGCCGCTCGTGAGCGCCGCGCTGTTCGGTGCAGCGCAACTCGCCCTGCGCGGACGGCTACCCCAACCCGCACGGTCCCGGCTCGGAGGCCGCATACGCGCACTGGGTGGAGGGAAGTGGAAGACCACCGCCGATCTACTCGACCGCTACGCCCCCGGCGTGGAGAAAACGTTCCTCGCGACGGTGCTCGCCGACATCACGGCCAACATCATCCGCAACGTGTGGGCGCACGCCATCATCTTCTGCGGCCACTTTCCCGATCAGACGTACACGTTCAGCAAGAAAGAGGTCGAGAACGAGTCGCGCGGCGGCTGGTACGTCCGCCAGTTGGTCGGTGCCGCGAACATCGAGGGAACACCCCTTTTCCACATCATCAGTGGGAATCTCGGTTATCAGGTCGAGCACCACCTGTTCCCCGACATGCCGAGCACGCGGTATTCCGAAGTAGCGCCCAAGGTCAAGGACATCTGTGAACGGTACGAGTTGCCGTACAACTCGGGCCGGCTCGGAAAGCAGTGGTGGATGGTGCACCGCACCATCGCACGCCTCGCCTTCCCCGGTGGGAAGCCTCGCCCGAAGCCCGGCCCGTACCGGAGCTCGGCCGATTCCGGCGGAGGTGCCGTCCCGAGCGAGGCCGCGCGCCACCGTCGCAGGCTCCCGGCGGAACATCCGGACGCGGGGCCCGAGCACGTCCGCGGCGGCGTCGCGGTGGATCCGCCGCCGCGGTGACCGTCTCAGCCCCGTGACGCCAGGTAGGGGAGCCAGCCGCCGAACTCGGTGATGTCGGCCGCGTCGGCGACCGCGTCGTGGGTACATCCGAACCCGATCACCGAACGCCCGTCCGACAGCTCCACGCTCGTCAGCGTCATCGGCGCCGGCAGCGCCGCCAGGAACCGACCGAGACCCGCTTCGGACACCCGGAACAGTTCACCGACGATCGGTGCTCCGCTGCCGGCGCCGTGCCGCACGAGACCGGGCTTCGGCGGCGTGGTGTCGAGCGCCATCAGCCGATATGCGTCGGAGGTACGAATCCGTTCCATAAAGCGGGCCCCGATGTCCTCGAGCTGAAAATGCAGTGGCTGCCCCCGCAGGTGCGCGCCGAACACCGCCAATTCGACTCCGGCGGTGACGAACCCGGGTGCCGGAACATCGCTCAGCCGGGCCGCGATGTCCACCGCGATCTGATCGTGGAAGGCCGGAACCACGACCATCACCCCGAAAGGATGTCCGGATCCGGTCCGCCGGCCCGGCACCGCGACCGCGGCCATGTCGAGCAGGTTGCAGAAGTTCGTGTAGGTGCCCATTCGTCGATTGATTCCCACCGGATCGTCCTGCACCGCAGCGATGGTGGGGTGTTCGGTGGTGGTCGGCAGCAGCAGACCGTCGAATTCGGCCAGCAACTTCTCCGCGGCCGCGCGGGTATGGGCGAGGGAATCGAGATCGGCGACCAGTTCGTGGGCCGCCGGGANTTTNGCTCCCGT
>NZ_JAUZMZ010000165.1:0-10034 GCF_036327435.1 Rhodococcus chondri
GCACGGGTCGGCTCCAGTGGGTGGACGGTGTAGGAGCTTTCGACCCTACGAGCGGCCCGTGCGCCCACCCTTACCGACACGCGGGCATACCACACGTCTGGTCATCCACATTCAGAGCAGTAGAGCCGATTTTATGACGCCCACTTCTGAAACTGACAGCAGGACACGATCGAGTGCCGGACCGTTTTGCGGTGTGCTGTTTGAGGGATCGGTCCGCAAACTTGATCTTGTTCCGAAAACGACCGACACGCGACGTATTGAACCATCGGTTTCCGACACGAGTTTTGGCACATCCGTCGCTGCTGCTCGCGATTTTTCGGTCGGGATGTTTCAAATACGGTGAGTTCTGGAACACTGTCGCCTCGTGAACGAACTTTTGGGCTACGCGAGGGTCTCGGACCACCGGTCAGCTACTCGATGCGCAGAGCGACGCCCTGCGCGCCGCCGGGTGTTCGAGGATCTGGACCGAGACCGCCAGTGGGGCGACCACCGCCCGACAGCAACTGGCCGAGCTGTTCTCGCACCTGCGCGCCGGCGACACCCTCGTTGTCTGGCGGCTCGATCGCCTCGGTCGGTCGCTGCCGCACCTACTGCAGACCGTCGAAGACCTCGAACAGCGTGGGGTCGGCTTTCGGTCCCTGACCGAGGCGATCGACACCACGACCTCCGGGGGTCGGCTGATCTTTTCGATCTTCGGGGCGATCGCCGAGTTCGAGCGCAACCTCATCCGTGAACGTACCCAGGTCGGTCTGGCGGCCGCCCGGGCCCGTGGCCGCACTGGGGGCCGGTCGGCGAAGATGACCCCGAACAAGATTCGGCAGGCGAAGAAGATGCGCGATGGCGGCATGGCGCAACACGAGATCGCCGAGATCCTCGGCGTCGGACGCACCACGCTGTATCGACATCTGAAATGAGCGGACAAGGACCGCACCGACGAGTCGGATCACGGCCGCCTCGTTCGGGAAGACGCCCACGACGCGGGTTCTGCGTTTGATCTCCTTGTTTATCCGCTCCAAACGGCGTTGGTCGACCGGATCTCCGACCAACGGTCCCGCGGAAATGTGCTGAACGCCAGGACCTCTGCCTTGGCCTGGTCCATCAACGGACCGATCTTGGGAACCGGCCGCGAATCCCTGCGCGCGCGAAGGGTGAGCAGTCAGGCTCGCGGCCACCAGTCGAGAGCCGTGCACGGCATGTCCCCGACCACCCAGGCGTCGTGGCCCGGTCCGACCGCGAACGCGTCCCCGGGTCCGGCCTCGACTTCCGCGCCCGCACGGCTTCGCAGTCGCATCCCGCCGCTGAGCACGTAACCGAAATGGTGTTGCGAGGACCGGCCGGTCACGGCGCCGACATACGTGGACCACCGCCAGCCCGGGAGATAGACGCCGTGACCGATGATGACCGGTCCGGGCAGGTCGAGCACGACACGCACGCTTCCATCCGGGAAGACCACGGTTCGTTCGGGTGCACTGATCGAGGCGAGGGCAAGTCCGTCCCACAGCTCCGGCATGGTGGTGATGCTAGCCCCGCGCTTTCACACTGATCGGACATGCTCGTGGCACCGGCCACCGGCCACCGGCCACCGGCCACCGCCACGCCTGGGCCGTCGCCAGTGCGTCGGCACCGGCGCACCCGACGAGCACGACACGGCGGTGATGGCTCAAGATGATCAGCTCGCCGGCGGCGAGGGCGCGACTACCGGCTGTGATTGTCGACCATGACCGATGGTGCGCGACCGATCCTCCGAGTGGGGCTCGTCCTGGTCGGTGTGCAGTTCGGTGCGCACCGACCGCGCCGATGTCCAGATGGCATGGTCGATCTCCCAGGCGGTGACCCGTCGGCCCAGCACACTACTGACCTGGGCCGCGAGCTCGGAGAGCAGGGTGCGGGCGGTGGCAGCATCGGGGCGGCAACTCTGCGCAGGCGGCACTCGCTGCAGTGCGAGCCGCGCAGGAATGGGCGGAAAGAAACGGAAGCACCATCAAGACGATTCGGGTTCGTCTGCAATCAACGGCGTACGGGCCGATCGACCTTCCTTGCCTCGCCGGTTCCCTGCCATTCGATGAGATAACTGCCAGAGCCGAAGGCGCTCTACGCCAATGGGACGCACAACAGGGCCAGGCAACCGTCGAGCGTGAGGCCACCGCAGCGCTTCAGCCGGAAGACGATGAGAACCAGCCCGAGAATCCTAGCGGGATGTCACCGTCGAGATTTCGCGAAAGGACACGAGATCCGGTGTAAGGATCGTGGATTCGGTTCGACTTGCATGCGGGTGCTATCCCATTTTGGTATCCGTGACGCCTTGCATGCTAGGAATCCCGGTCCCGGGGTTCCTTCCCCTCAGCGGTGGGCGTCGTGCCTGTCGGATTGTGCGCCTGGGGACATTTCGAGGGTTTCGGTGTACTGACCATGGGTAAGCCCGAAGGACGAGACAGATCCTGGTGAGATTCGACAGCTCTCCGAGTGCAGAGGAGGTAGCGATAGTGTCCTCCGACACCGAGAACGACAAGAAGCTGTCGTTGACCGGATCGGTGGCCCTGGGGACCGGAGTGATGATCGGTGCGGGAATTTTCGCTCTGGTCGGGCAGGTGGCCGAACTCGCCGGGTCCTGGGTGCCCTGGGCGTTCATCGCCGGTGCGGTGGTGGTCGCGTTCAGTGCCTATTCGTACGTGCGGTACTCGAGCACCGATCCGTCCTCGGGTGGGATCGCGATGATTCTGAAGGCCGCCTACGGCTCCGGTGTGGTGGCAGGGTCGTTCTCGTTGTTCATGTACGTGTCGATGGTCCTGGCCGAGAGTTTGTTGGCCAGGACTTTCGGCACGTATCTGTTGCGTCCGTTCGGGTTGGAAGGCTCGGCGGTGGGGGTGCCGGTCCTGGCAGTTGCGGCGATCGTGGTCGCGACGGTGGTCAATCTGGTCGGCAACCGGTGGGTGGAAGGGTCAGCCACGGTTACCGCGGCTATCAAGATCATCGGTATCGCTGTGTTGGCAGTAGCAGGTATCGCCGCCACCGGAGTCTCCGCCCTGTCGCAACTGATTCCCGGTGGGGACGGACGAACCCCGCCGGATAGCGGGCTCCTGGGCTTTCTCGCCGGCACCGCGTTGTGCATCCTGGCGTACAAGGGATTCACGACGATCACCAATCAGGGTGACGACATCCGCAACCCCCAGCGCAACCTCGCTCGCTCGATCGTGATCGCGATCACGGTGTGCACGGTGCTCTATCTGCTGCTGACCGTCGCGGTCACCGGGAGCCTGTCGGTGCCGCAGATCGTCGCCGCCCGTGATTACGCGCTGGCCGAGGCCGCCGAGCCGCTGTTCGGGTCCTGGGGGGTGTGGTTGACGGTCGCGGTGGCGGTGGTCGCGACATTGTCCGGGCTGGTGGCAAGCCTGTTCTCGGTCTCGCGCCTGTACGACATGCTGCGGGAGATGAAGCAGGCACCCGGGTTGCCGGGATCAGTGAATCGGCAGTCGCTGTTGATCACGGCCGCGCTGGCGCTGCTGACCGCGACGTTGTTCGATTTGAGTCAGATCGCCTCGCTCGGAGCGATGTTGTATCTGTCGATGGACATCGCCATCCATTGGGGTCTGATCCGTCGTCTGCGCGACGAGGTGGAGTTCGCGCTCTGGATCCCGGCGACGGCGATCGCGCTCGATGTGCTCGTTCTCGTACCGTTCGTGATCATGAAGGTGCGTGCGGATCCGCTCACGGTGGTCGTCACCGCAGCGGTGGCTGCAGTCATCTTCGCAAGCCAGTGGCTGATTGTGCGCCGCCGCGGTGACGAGGCACATCGGCAATCCTCCGCCGGACACAATTGACCAAGACTCGGCGCGCTCGTCGAGGTGATCACCAAACCCAGCGATCTCGGGCCTCGGCCTGCTCGGTCCGGAAGACAGCCGCAGAGGCGCTCGCCGTCATGTAGGTCCCCGCCGATCGGAAATGTCTCG
Organism: Rhodococcus chondri; assembly: GCF_036327435.1. Lineage (NCBI taxonomy): Bacteria > Bacillati > Actinomycetota > Actinomycetes > Mycobacteriales > Nocardiaceae > Rhodococcus > Rhodococcus chondri. The sequence continues at coordinate 3,948 of NZ_JAUZMZ010000165.1, forward strand.
GGTCATCAGGTCGATGTGTTTCCGGCTTCCACCGCCCGTCGAGCGCTGTGTCCACCTGTCGGGCAGGCTGGTCCAGCGCCGGCGGGCCGTGGGATCTTGGTCGGCGAAGTGCTCCCGCAGGAGCAGAAGGTGGTCGCTGATCGCGGTGCGCTGTTCAGCGGTCCTCGTGTTCCAGGCCCACTCCCGCATCTGGATGCACGGGGTACCTGCACACCGAGGGTTCGCTCGAGCAGATCTGCGCCGAGTCCGCCGACGACCACCGGCACCGGCCTTCGGGCCGATGAACTCGGTGGCCGGACGGCTCGAAACTGGGCAGCGGCGTATCGCGCTGAGGCTATCCGAGGGAGGTGAGCAGATCGCGGCAGGCCTGCTCGCAGCGCCGGCAGGCGTCGGCGCAGATCTTGCAGTGCTCGTGATGGGAGCTGTGCTCGGCGCATTCGTCTCCACACGACTTGCACGCGGCAGCGCAGGCTTCCAGAACCGCACGGGTCACATCGGCGTTGTTGCCGGTCTGCCGCGACAGCACCCGGCCGGTGGTTTCGCACAGGTCGGCGCAGTCGAGGTCGCTGCGGATGCACTGGGTCAGGTCGGCCACCGAATTCTCGCCCAGACACGCATCGGCGCACGCGGTGCAGGTCTGCGCGCACTCGATGCACGCCTCGATGCAGGCCGCCAGTTTTGTCTTGTCGATCCGGCCGATCTCCTTCGGGTAGGTCTCGAGCATGCTCGCTGCGGTGCTCATATCTGTTCTCCTCTCGTCGATCCCCGGGATGATCGGGGCAGATGAGCCACCCCGATATTGCTCGCGTACCCGGAGATGGTGGAGCGATAACGACGAACGCATATTCTCTCGTGGGAATTCGACTCGTGCCTGTGCGGCGAGCGGCGCACAGTTGCCGGTGTACGCCCGGCGCCCCAGCGAATGCGAACGTGGGCCCCGGTCGAGCCGAAAACCCCACCGCACCGACAATCGGCCCAGCACGGTCAGCCGCGAGTTCCGAAAACGGTCGGCGGCGCTGCGAGGGAATATCCGTAGGAGCAGGCCCCGCGCCCGGGGATGACGGTGGCGTACCGTCGGACAGGCTCGAAGAGCGCACCGTCTGTGTTGAGGAGGAAAGAGGGAAGACCGAGCCCGCCGAGCCTGTCGTCGTCCTTCTCGGCGAAGACGACGCCCAGGACGAGTCGATGACCCGAGAAGCGTTCGGCGAGCACAAGCTCAGCAACACCTTGCATGTGGTGCGCGACGGGGATGATCAATACTCAACCCGCGTCGTGCAGCACCAGGCCGAGCGTGCGGCGCAACCCCGACCGTACCGTGCTCACCCCGTGCCGGACGGGCGAGCGGGACCACCCGCGCGCCGAGCGGGTCGGGCGGTCGCGGGTGGTGAAGATCAGGGCATGGCCCTGCTCGAGCACCGTGACGGTGCCCCGCGACTGCGCGCGGGCACGTTGTTCGACCAGCAGGAATTCGCCGCCCGTGTAATCGCGACCCGGACGGTCGAGGCCGATCACGACCTGAAGCGGAAAGATCAGGTCGCCGTACAGGTCTCGATGTAGCGCAGCATCAGCGGCGCCGGTTTCGATTGGCCGGCGGAGTGGCATGCCTCGAGCCAATCGTCGAAGTCGTCCGGCCACGGCGCCGGGTCGCCGAGTCGTTCGGCCCAGTCGCGGGCCGGGGCCAGCAGGTGCCGGTAGAAGGCGGCGCGCAGTTCGGCGACGTCGGCCGGTACGGGGGCGGCGAAGTACTTGTACGTGCCGTGCCCGTAGCGGTANCGGNACATGTCGATGACGCTGCGGAACCGAACTTCGTCGTCCCAGAGCGACGCGATCTGAGCGCACTCGTCGGCGCTGAGGAGTGGACCGGTCAGGGCGCAGCCGTGCTCGTCGAGTTCGGTGGTGAGCGCTGCCCAATCCTGCGCGTCCACTCGTGTGGTCAAGCCGCCGGCAGATGCCATACCGCCTCCTCGCCGTCTCCTACATCTGCGTTACCCGGTAGACGCTCGGCCACGCAGAAACGTGAGCCGTCAGGACGGCTGATCGTCGATGAGCTTGCGGAGGAGGCGGCCCAATTCGGCGCGATCGTCGTCGTCGAGGCGTGCGAATACTTCGACAGCCTCGGCGTCGCGGGCGGTGTCGAGTTCGGCCAGGACGCGTCGTCCCTCGGTGGTGAGCCGCACGCACACCGCGCGACGATCGGCGGGGTCGGGGAGGCGTTCGGTGAGCCCGCGGGATTCGAGCCGGTCGACGACCTCGGTGGCCGCTCGCGGGACGATGCGCAACGACTTCGCGACGACTCCGAGACGGATCGCCTCGTCGGCGCTCCCGATCACCCGCAGCGCGCGGTGTTCGTGGGGGGAGAGTTCCCACGGTTGGAGGATGTCGTGCCAGCGTCGGCGCAGCGTGCGGGTGGCGGTCATGAGTAGATCGCGGAGCGCAACGGGGGAGTCCGGCATGATCTGCATCCTACCTCACTTGACGCTTGCCTCTTAATGAGGGAACCTCATCAAGTACGAACGAACCCAGGAATCGAGGTGGCGCGCATGATGCAGCCCCCACCAGGTCGAGGCGGCGGCCCAGGTCGCCGCGGCAAGGTCGACCCCAAAGACGTCGAACAACTGCGAGAGTCTCCCGTCAGCCTGCGACGGATCGGCGCGCTGTTCGCCCCCTACCGCTGGCAGATCGCCGTCGTCGTCGCGCTCATCGTCGCGTCGTCCGTGATCACGCTGGCAAATCCGTTTCTCGTCCGCGCGCTCATCGACGACGCGATCCCCAACCAGAACGTCGAACTGCTGCTGTGGGCGGTGGGTGGCATGCTCGCCATCACCGTCGCGAGTTCGCTGCTCGGCGTCGTCCAGACCTGGATCTCCACCACGGTCGGGCAACGCATCATGCACGGATTGCGGACGCGCGTGTTCTCACACCTGCAGCGTCAGTCCATGAACTTCTTCACCCGCACCCGCGGCGGCGAGATCCAGTCGCGGCTGACCAACGACATCGGCGGTATGCAGTCGGTCGTGACCTCCACCGCGACGTCACTCGCGTCGAACATCACCACCGTCGTCGGCACCGCTGTCGCGATGGCCGTGCTGAGCTGGCGGCTGTCGCTGCTCTCGCTGATCGTTCTGCCACCCGCGATCTGGCTCACCCGCCGTGTCGCGATGATGCGCCGCGCCATCACCGCGCGGCAGCAGCGGCGCCTGGCCGACATGCAGACCCAGATCGAAGAGGGGCTGTCCGTCAGCGGTGTGCTCCTCGTCAAGACACTCGGCACCGGTCCGGCGCTGTCCGACAAGTTCGCGCGCACTTCCGAGGACCTTGCCGATCTCGAAGTACATGCGCAGCTGTCCGGCCGCTGGCGGATGGCCACCATGAACATCGTGTTCTCCGCGATTCCAGCGGTGCTCTATCTGGTCGCCGGTCTGCCCGCGACGTCGGGTGGAATGACCATCGGCACGCTCGTCGCCTTCACCGGCCTGCAGGGCGCGCTGTTCCGTCCGCTGATGAGCCTGCTCGACGTCGGCGTCTCGGTTACCAGTTCACTCGCATTGTTCAGCCGCATCTTCGAGTATCTCGATCTGATCGTCGAGATCGACGAACCCGAGAAACCGGTCCGCCTCGATCGCGACCGGGTCGCGGGAACGGTGCGTTTCGAACACGTGGACTTCCGATACGGCGGTGCCCACCGGCCGGCGCTCGACGACATCACCCTCGAGATTCCCGCGGGCAAGCAGGTCGCTCTCGTCGGCGAAACGGGTTCGGGCAAAACAACCCTCGGCGCGCTCGTCGCGCGACTGTACGACCCGACGTCGGGACGCGTGACCATCGACGGCGTGGACCTGCGCGACATGCCGCTTGCCGAGGTCGCCGCGCTCGTGGGTGTGGTGTCGCAGGAGACGTATCTCCTGCACGCCACGGTCCGCGAGAATCTGCGCTACGCCAAGCCCTCGGCATCCGATGCGGAAATCGAGGAGGCAACCCGTGCCGCGCACATCCACGACCTGATCATGTCGCTGCCCGACGGGTACGACACGATGGTCGGCGCGCGCGGGCACCGCTTCTCCGGTGGCGAGAAGCAGCGCCTGGCGATCGCGCGCACGCTGCTCCGGGACCCGCGGATCCTGGTGCTCGACGAGGCCACGAGCGCACTCGACAACGAAACCGAACGGCTCGTGCAGCGGGCGCTCGACGCGGCGCGACTGGGACGGACGACCCTGACCATCGCCCACCGACTCTCGACGGTGCGCAGCGCCGACGCGATCGTCGTCCTCGATCACGGCCGGATCATCGAGCAGGGAAGCCACGACGAACTCGTCGCACTGGACGGCAAGTACGCGGCGTTGGCCGCGCGCAGTGAGCAGCCGGTCGCAGTGTGACGTCGGGGATTACCGGCGCTTGGCGGACAGGTTAGTTTCGGTTGGCCTAACCAACCATGGCCGGGGCGCACGCCCGCGTAGAGACATGTGGGAGAAGCGCAATGCGGGTTGTTGAACGTCGGGGGGCGCGCAGCGTCGCGGTGCTCGGTGCAGTAGCGATGCTCACCGTCGGCCTGGTGGGGTGCTCGACCGACAGTGGCAGCGACACCGCAGACGGCACCGAAACCACCGCCGCCACGCGCACGTTCGATGCGCAGAACGGCTCCATCGAGATCCCGGCCGACCCGCAGCGCATCGTCGCGTGTGGCTACGCCGTCCTCCCGCTCATCCAGGCCGGAGCCGACCTCGCAGCGGTGTGCGAATGGAGCCGCGAGATCGAGAGCATGGACGACGAGACCCTCGCTGCATACGACGCGCCGCCGAGATCGCCGACAAGTACGCCGGCACCCTCGGATCCCTGAACTTCGCCGGTCTATGCAGCACCTGCGGCACCGAGCCGGGCGAGTTCTACCGCGAATACAAGTTGTCGTACACCACCAACCTGTTCGACGATCTCGGCTTCACTTTCCCGGGCGAGCCGGCCGATCCGGCGGATGTCCACGGTGAATACGTCTCCCTCGAGCAGTTGCCGCAGAATCTCGCCGACGCCGACGTGATCGTCTACGGCCTCGAGCCGGACGGCTCGATCTCTCCCGAACTGCAGGCCGTCTTCGATTCGCCGCTGGGGCGGAACCTGCCCGCCGTCCGGGCCGGCAACCTCGTCGGTGTCGAGCACGCGAACGCCGCGACCTACGAAACGGCGCTCCTCGCACTCGATTCCATCGACGTCGCACTGGAGAAGCTGCCCGCCACCCGGGCCCGATAGCTACACCGACCGACCCGGCCTCGACGTCCCCGACTCGCGGCCGTGCCGCGCACGAACGGGAGCACCGAACCCGTCACGGGCTTGGGCGGAACAACTCGTACGCCATGGAGTCGCCCGAAAGGCGCCGACCTGGGATATACATACCTCCATACGTAAAACTCTTTGTGTGCTGACACTCGCGGCCGGGATAGCGGTGGGGTCCGCAGGCGCTGCGGCTGCCCAACCCGTCGCCTTGCCGACCCCGATCGCCCCCACCAACGTCTCCACCACGTGGTGCACCAATCCCCCGCCGTTCGCGCACCTGTCGATAATCGCCTGCCTGGCAAGCATCATCTCGACAGGTTCGGCAGCGGTCGGGTCTTCGTCGCCGCTCCCCTGGAAGTAGTTCTCGCCTCCGGCGCTGAAAGACAGAAACGGGCGCCATTCCCGATGCCGGTATCGAGCCGCGAGATACGCGATTCTCACCGGACCCGGCATTTCTGCTTACTGCCACGTGCCACACGCCGCGCGGTGCCTCAGTCCTCGTCGTACTTGTCCCAGAACCGCGCCCGCAACCGGTACCGGTTGTTTTCGTCCAGGTCGTAGATCTGCATCGCCACCGAAGCGTCGAGCAACAGGGCGCGGTCGATCTCTCGCGGGATCGACGGTCTGGCCCGTTCGAGTTCCAGTTTCTCGTCGGGGGTGGCGCTTTCCCGGAACGAGGCCAACACCCGCATCACGACCTCGTCGATCACGTGTTCGTCCGCGACCTCGTCGTGGCCGTAACCGCGCAGCACCTGCGCCGGGGATCCGCTGGTGCTGCTGTAGGCGAGCACACTGGCCGGGCGCGGGGCCGCCGGGACGTGTGCG
>NZ_JAUZMZ010000166.1:0-10009 GCF_036327435.1 Rhodococcus chondri
GTCGAATCCCCATCTCGGCTCGATCCGCACGTACACGTGCAGGCCGTTGCCGCCCGAGGTTTTCGGCCAGCCGGTCGCGCCCAGTTCGTCGAGCCGAGCACCTCGTGTACCACCCCCGCTACCCGCCGGACACGATCGAAGCCGCACTCGGGCATCGGGTCGAGGTCGATCCGCCATCGTCCGGGCATTCGACGTCGGCCCGTCGCGAGTTCCACGGGTGGAACTCGACGGTCGACATCTGCACCGCCCAGACCACATCCGCCAGGTGCGTCACGCAGAGCTCGTCCGCATCGCGGTTGTAGCGGGGAAAATGCACCCGCACCGTCTGTACCCAATCCGGCGCGCCCCGCGGCAACCGTTTCTGATGCACCTTGTCTCCGGAGATTCCCTCCGGGAACCGGTGCAGCATGCACGGCCGATCCCTAAGGGCACGCACGATCCCATCGCCCACAGCGATGTAGTAGTGGGCAAGATCGAGCTTGGTCGCTCCGGTCGCCGGGAAGTACACGCGCTCGGGGTTGGAGATCCGCACCGTGCGCCCGTCGACCTCGAGTTCCACGGCCTCGGACGAGTCCTTCTTTGCATTCACAGCGCCCGCTCCCCCTCCCATCGGTGACAGCTCACACCCGCTGTCCATCCTGACCCGCACCACTGTCGCGCACCGCGTTTTCGCCGGTATTCGGTTCGCGGCGCTGTCTTTCGGCGGCGCCGGGCCGGGTACCGCGATACCGTCGAACGGTGCTGCTGGAACGGGTGGTGGAGACGTCCGCGACAGTCGCGGAGACCAGATCGCGCCGCGCGAAGATCGACGCGCTGAGCGCCCTGCTCATGCGGCTCGACGCGGCCGAGGTCGAACCGGTCGTGTCCTGGCTGTCCGGCGAACTCGTGCAGGGCCGGGTCGGCATCGGCTACCGCACCCTCTCCGGCCTGCGCATTCCCGCCTCGCGCACGCCGACCCTGACCGTCGCGATGCTCGACGATCTCTTCGACCGTCTCGCCGCCACGGCAGGGGCCGGGTCCGCAGCGGCGCGCCGGGAACTGCTGTCGGAGATGTTCGATCGCGCCACCACCGCCGAGCAGCGCTTCTTGGTTCAGCTCCTCGGTGGTGAGCTTCGGCAGGGCGCCCTCGAAGGCGTGATGACGGACGCGGTTGCACGCGCCGCAGGTCTACCCGCCGAACCCGTCCGGCGGGCGTTCATGCTGTCGGGGAGACTTCCGCACGCTGCGGCCGCCGCCTTGCAGGGTGGACTCGGCGCGCTCGCCGAGTTCCGTCTGGAGCTGGGCCGGCCCGTGCGTCCCATGCTTGCGGCTCCCGCCGAGTCCCTCCGGTCCGCCGTCGACGAGCTCGGTGAGGTCAGCGTCGAATACAAGCTCGACGGGGCCCGCATCCAGGTACACCGCGACAACGAGCGCGTGTGGGTCTTCACCCGCACCCTGCGCGACATCACCGCGTCCGTACCCGAACTGGTCCAACTCCTGGCCGGTCTGCCGTGCCGCAGTGTCGTCCTGGACGGAGAGACGCTCGCCCTTACCGATGCCGGGCGGCCACGACCGTTCCAGGAGACGATGAGCCGGTTCGGCGCGCGCAGCGAGCGAGAACTACTGCTGCATCCGTATTTCTTCGACTGTGTCCATCTCGACGGTGAGGATCTGCTCGACCGCCCCCTGTCCGAACGACTTTCGGCTCTCGAGCGGGTGGCGCCCGGCCATCGGGTCCCGGCGGTGATCCGACCGGACGCGGATACCGCCGGAGCTCATCTCGATGCATCGCTCGAGCACGGCCACGAGGGTGTGATGGTGAAACAGCTGGCCTCGCCGTACATCGCCGGGCGCCGCGGCCGCGCCTGGCAGAAGGTCAAACCGGAGCACACCGTCGATCTGGTCGTGCTCGGAGCCGAATGGGGATACGGTCGCCGCCGCGGGTTCCTGTCGAATCTGCATCTCGGTGCCCGCGACCCCGACGGCGGGCCACCGATCATGGTGGGCAAGACGTTCAAGGGCCTGACCGACGCACTGCTGCGGTGGCAGACCGAAGAGTTCCCGAAACACGAATCCCACCGTGACGAGCACACGGTGTACCTGCGGGCCGAACTCGTCGTCGAGATAGAACTCGACGGCGTGCAGACCAGCACGCGCTACCCCGGGGGCGTGGCACTGCGTTTCGCGCGGATACTGCGCTACCGTCCCGACAAGTCGGCAGCCGAGGCCGACACGATCGATGCGGTCCGGGCACTGCTTCCCGGAGGCGGACTCCACACCCCCGTTCCGGACCAGGGCCTACCGTAGAAGGCGTGATCGACGCCGTGACCTCCTCCCCTCGACCGCTCCCCCGGACCACGCCGGTCCCGCTCGACGCACTGCGTTCGCTGCTCGACGGCCGTCGTGTCGCAGTGCTCACCGGCGCGGGCGTCTCCACCGACTCCGGCATTCCCGACTATCGCGGGCCCGACTCACCACCCCGCAATCCGATGACGTTCCAGCAGTTCGTCGGCGACCCGGTGTTCCGCCGCCGGTACTGGGCGCGCAATCACATCGGCTGGCGGCACATGGATTCGGCACGGCCCAACGACGGCCACCGTGCGCTGGCGGCTCTGGAGCGGGCCGGTACCGTCGTCGGCGTCATCACCCAGAACGTGGATCTGCTACACACCAAGGGCGGCAGCCGGAGTGTGATCGATCTGCACGGCACCTACGCCCAGGTGCGCTGCCTCGCGTGCGATCACCGCATCTCCCGCTTCACCCTGCACGAGCGGCTGACCGGCGCCAACCCCGGCTTCGCCGAATCCGCACATGCCACCACGGGTGTGGAGGTCGCGCCCGATGCGGACGCCGTCGTGCCCGACACCGACAGCTTCGTCGTTGTGGACTGCGACCGGTGCGGCGGCATGCTCAAGCCGGACATCGTGTACTTCGGTGAGATCGTGCCCCGTCCCCGGGTCGAGCACGCCTACGCGCTCGTCGACGCGGCGGACGCATTGCTCGTCGCGGGCAGTTCCCTGACCGTGCAATCCGGTTTGCGTTTCGTGCGGCACGCCAGGAAACGCGGCGTTCCCGTCGCGATCGTCAACCGGGGGCCGTGTCGCGGCGATGCGCTCGCAGACCTGAAGGTGGAGGCAGGCACTTCGGAGACACTTCGGGGGCTCGCCGGAGGGCTACCCGCTGACGGGAATTAGATGCGCACCAGATCGTCGGCGTGCACGACGGGTCGCTGCAGATCCCCCGGCAACTCGCGGGTGGAGAACCCGATCATGAAGTCGAGTTCGCTCGCGTCGTAGGCCACGACACCGCGCGCGACGGTGCGCTCGTCCGGCCCGACCAGGGCCACGACGTCGCCCGCGTGGAACGAGCCGCTCATGCCGGTGATGCCCGCGGCCAGCAGCGACCGACGACGTTCCACCACGGCACGCACCGCGCCGGCGTCGAGATGCAGAACCCCGGCGGCGTCCGCGGCGTGCCGCATCCAGAATCGCCGCGCCGACATCCGGTCGGGGCGGGCGGCGAAGGCCGTCCCGGTATCCGCGGCCGACAGGGCACGCTCCGCCTGCGACGCCGCGGCCAGCAGTACCGGAACACCGGAGTCGGCGGCCAAGCGCGCGGCGGACAGTTTGGAGGCCATACCGCCGGTGCCGAGCGCGCCACCCGAACCGGCGACGACACCGTCGAGGTCCTCGGGGCTGGTCACCTCGGGGATGAGCGTTGCCGAGCCCTTGCGGGGATCACCGTCGTAGAGACCGTCGACATCGGAGAGCAGAATCAGCGCGTCCGCGCCGACGAGGTGCGAGACGAGTGCCGCCAACCGGTCGTTGTCCCCGAACCGCAGCTCGACCGTCGCCACCGTGTCGTTCTCGTTGACGATGGCCACCGCCCCCAGCGAACGCAGCCGGTCCAGGGTGCGCTGGGCATTGCGGTGCTGGATACGGCGCGCGATGTCGTCCGCGGTGAGCAGCACCTGACCGACGGTGCGGCCGTAACGGGCGAACGACGTGCCCCACGCGTGCGCGAGGGCGAGCTGTCCGACACTCGCCGCGGCCTGTTTGGTCGCGAGGTCGCGGGGTCGGGTGGTGAGCCCGAGCGGCGCGATCCCCGCCCCGACGGCACCGGAAGACACCACGACGACATCGGAACCGGCCCGCATGCGGCTCTCGATCGCGTCGACGAGCGTGTCGAGCCGGCCGCGGTCGAGTCCACCGACAAGGCTCGTGATGGCCGACGACCCGATCTTGACGACGATGCTGCGTGCGGAAGCGATGACCTCGCGGGTGTCGCTCACGATTCTCCTCGAAACCGGCTCAGAAGTCGTCGTCGGACGCGAGACCGCGCCTGACCTTCTTGGCGTGGCGACGCTCCTCGGCGCCCACGCGATCGACCTGGTCGAGCCGAGCGTCGGTTCCCCGCCCGGTACGCACCACGTCGACACCGGCCGCGGTCTGCGGCACCCAATCGAAACTGACATCGCCGATGGTGACCGAGGCACCGGGTTCGGCACCCATCTTGACGAGCTTGTCCTCGACGCCGAGGCGGGCGAGCCGGTCTGCGAGGTAGCCGACCGCCTCGTCGTTGTCGAAGGCCGTCTGCCGCACCCAACGTTCGGGGCGTTCGCCGCGCACGATGAAACCACCGGGAACCTCGGGGTCGACAACCACGGTGAAACCGGCCTCGTTGCGGGCCACCGGCCGGATCACCGGCCGGGTGGGAGCCGCCGGCGGATGCGCCACGCGGTATTCCTCGACCATTTTGGCGAGCGCGAACGTGAGGGACCGAAGACCTTCGCGGCTCACCGCGGAGATCGTGAACACCGGCCAGCCGCGCGCCTCGAATTCGGGAGTGACGAACTCGGCGAGTTCGGCGGCGTCGGGGACGTCGGCCTTGTTGAGGATGACGATGCGAGGACGATCGGCCAGGTCTCCGAGGCTGTTGTCGCCGGACAGGGCGGGCTGATACGCGGCGAGTTCGGCCTCGAGTGCGTCGACATCGGAGACCGGATCGCGTCCGGGGTCGAGCGTGGCACAGTCCACGACGTGCGCGAGCACCGCGCAGCGTTCGATGTGTCGCAGGAAGTCGAGACCGAGACCGCGTCCCTGGCTGGCGCCCGGGATCAGACCGGGCACGTCGGCGACGGTGAACGTGGTGTCGCCGGACTGGACGACGCCCAGGTTGGGGACCAGGGTGGTGAAGGGGTAGTCGGCGATCTTCGGTTTGGCCGCGGAAAGCACGGACACCAGCGACGACTTACCGGCCGACGGAAAACCGACGAGGCCGACGTCGGCGACGGACTTCAACTCCAGGACGAGATCGAGTTCTTCGCCTTCCTCACCGAGGAGCGCGAACCCGGGCGCCTTGCGGGCTTTCGAGGCGAGCGACGCGTTGCCCAGACCTCCGCGGCCGCCACGCGCGGCGACGAAGCGGCTTCCGACGCCGACGAGGTCGGCAAGGACGTTGCCGTCGGGGTCGAGTACGACGGTGCCGTCCGGTACCTCGAGCACCAGGTCATTGCCGTTGGCGCCATTGCGGTGGCCACCCGCACCTTGCGTGCCGTTGGTGGCCTTCGCGTGCTGGTGGAAGTGGAAGTCGAGCAGCGTGTGGACGTTGCCGCCGACTTCGAGGACGACGTCGCCGCCGTTGCCGCCGTTGCCGCCGTCCGGGCCGCCGAGTGGCTTGAACTTCTCCCGGTGGACGGAGGCGCAGCCGTTTCCGCCTTTACCGGCGCTGACGTGCAGCACGACCCGGTCGATGAAGCGGGACATGGGTGGACCTCTTTCCGTCCGAGAACAAACCGAATTTCGAAACCGTGTAGCAAGACAACAGGGGCGGGTCAGGGTGTGCGACCCTGGACCCGCCCCTATTGGGAGTATGTCGCGAGGTTGCCCTCGCAGTGTCCTGTTCGGACGGCAGATCAGGCGTCTGCCGCGACCGGGACGATGTTGACGGTCTTGCGACCGCGCTTGCTGCCGAACTCGACCGCACCGGCCTCGAGAGCGAACAGCGTGTCGTCGCCGCCGCGTCCCACGTTCACACCGGGGTGGAAGTGGGTGCCGCGCTGACGCACCAGGATCTCACCGGCGTTGACGGCCTGGCCGCCGAAACGCTTGACGCCGAGTCGCTGGGCATTCGAATCGCGCCCGTTGCGGGAGCTGGATGCACCCTTCTTGTGTGCCATGACGAACCCTCCTGGGGGTTGAAGCCGAAGTTCGAGTTACTTGATGCCGGTGACCTTGACGACCGTCAGCTTCTGACGGTGGCCCTGGCGCTTGTGGTACCCGGTCTTGTTCTTGAACTTGTGGATGTGGATCTTCGGGCCCTTGGTGTGCTCGACGATCTCACCGGTGACCGAGACCTTCGCCAGCTTGTCGGCGTCGGTGGTCAGCTCGGCTCCGTCGACGACGAGGACCGGAGCAAGTGCGACAGTAGCGCCGGGCTCACCCTCGATCTTCTCGACCTTGACGAGGTCGCCCTCAGCGACCTTGTACTGCTTACCGCCGGTCTTGACGATCGCGTACGTTGCCATCGGACGGCTACCCCTTGCTTCTTCGAACGTGCTCGCGTCACAGTGCTGCGACGCGACTGGTCTGGTGTGGTTGCTGACTCGGGCCCGCCGCCGACCTGAATCCAGGCGCGGCTGGGCAGTATCGCCGAGTAGCGACTGAACAAGATTACGGGAAGGTGACTCCCAGGGTCAAACCGGGTGGCGCGGTCCCGGACCGGCACGAAACCGGCCCGGGACCACCACTCACACTTCGGCGTCGACCGGCGGCCCCGCCGGGCGACCCGCGGCGCGTCGGCGACGAGGCCGGCGCACGACCGCCACCGCTTCGTCGACGACTGCTGCCGCAGGAACCGCAGCAGCAACCTCGGTCTCCGCTGCCGGTTCCGGTGCCGTCACCGGGACGACGACGACCGTTCCGGCACTGTCGGCGGTGCCGGTGGGCGCGGCAGCAGCGCGGGACACACGCCGGGCCCGCCGGCGTCGCGGTGCGGGTTGCGCCTCGACGTCGCCGTCCTGCGGTGCTGCCGACTCCGGGGCCGGCACGTCGGCCGTCACCGGTTCGACGGCCGCCTCCGCTGCGGCAACCTCCGCCGCGACGGCTTCGGCTTCGTTCCGCTCGTCCGCGGTGGTGACCACGGCGGTGTCGACAGCGGAAGTGTCGGCACTCCGGGCCGCGACGGCCTCCTCGACCTTCGCCGGTTCGGCAGCCTTCAGCGGCTCAGCGATCTTGACCGGTGTCGTGTCGGTTCCTGCATCCGCGGAAGTCGTGGACGCCGCCTCCCTCCCACCGTTCTCGCTGTCTGCTTCGGAACCGTGGGAGTTGTGCGCGGCCATCGCCAACGCCACCGGATGCGCCGCACGTTTGGCGACCTCTTCCGGCGACAGCGTCGGCGCGGGCGCCTGCTCCACGGCGGGTTCCGGGGTGCCCTTGTCGCGGCCACGCTTGCGCCGCGACGATCCTCCATTGCCCTGCGACGACCGTCCGGAATCTTCCGCCGGCTTCGATTCGATCGGCTCGGAATGCACGAGCAGGCCGCGACCGTGGCAATGCTCGCAGGTCGTGGAGAAGGCCTCGACCAGTCCGGTGCCGAGTCGCTTGCGGGTCATCTGGACGAGTCCGAGCGAAGTGACTTCCGATACCTGATGACGGGTGCGGTCGCGCCCGAGCGCTTCGGTGAGACGGCGGAGCACCAGATCGCGGTTCGACTCGAGGACCATGTCGATGAAGTCGACGACGATCATGCCGCCGATATCGCGCAGACGCATCTGCCGCACGATCTCCTCGGCCGCTTCGAGGTTGTTGCGGGTGACCGTCTCCTCGAGGTTGCCACCCGAACCGGTGAACTTGCCGGTGTTCACGTCCACCACGGTCATCGCTTCGGTGCGATCGATGACCAGCGTGCCGCCGGACGGCAGCCACACCTTCCGGTCGAGCGCCTTCGCGAGCTGCTCGTCGATGCGATGGGCGCCGAACACGTCGACCGACGAGGTCGATTCGTAGCGATCGACGCGCGGCAGCAGGTCGGGGGCGACGGTACGGATGTAGCTCTCGACCGTGTTCCAGGCCCTGTCACCTTCGATGACGAGCTTCGAGAAGTCCTCGTTGAACAGGTCCCGAACCACCTTCACGAGAAGATCGGGCTCCTCGTAGAGGGTCTTCGGCTGGCCGGATGCCTCGGCTTTCGCCTTCTCGGCCTGCTGCTGGACCGCTTCCCACTGAGACTGCAAACGCGTGACATCGCGAGCGAGTTCCTCTTCGGCAACGCCTTCGGCTGCCGTGCGGATGATCACGCCGGCGTCGGCCGGCACGATCTCGCGAAGGATGTCCTTCAGACGCTTGCGCTCGGTGTCGGGCAGCTTACGGCTGATCCCGGTCGAGGAGCCGCCCGGCACATACACCAGGAACCGGCCCGCGAGACTGATCTGCGTGGTGAGCCGGGCGCCCTTGTGCCCGACCGGGTCCTTGCTGACCTGCACCACAACCTGATCGCCGGGCTTGAGAGCCTGCTCGATCTTGCGTGAATTGCCGCCGAGGCCCGCCGCATCCCAGTTGACCTCACCGGCGTACAGCACCCCGTTACGGCCGCGACCGATATCGATGAACGCTGCTTCCATCGACGGCAGCACGTTCTGTACACGGCCGAGGTAGACGTTGCCGACCATCGACGGCGAGCCTGCACTGGTGACGAAGTGCTCGACGAGAATGCCGTCCTCGAGCACCGCCACCTGCGTCATGCCCGGATTCGCGCCGTCGGCCTTCTCGCGCACCACCATGACGCGATCGACCGACTCGCGGCGGGCGAGGAACTCGGATTCGGTGAGGATCGGCGGCCGCCGCCGTCCGGCTTCACGGCCGTCGCGCCGGCGCTGACGCTTGGCCTCGAGTCGGGTGGAGCCGCTGATCCCCTGGACCTCGTCCTTGACGGCACGGGTCTTGCTACGTGGTTCGCGCTCGTGGACGACGGTGTTCGGCGGATCGTCCTCGGAGACGACCTCCGCGGTGTCACCGGTGCCGCGCCGGCGACGACGCCGGCGCCGCCGGCGGGACGCGCCGTCGCCCTGCTCCTCGTCACCGGAGGTCTCGTCGCTGCTTTCTTCAGCGGCTGCGGCGGAGTCGCTTTCGGTTTCGTCGGCGACCGTCTCGGCAGCAACGGCCGGCTCGTCGGTCCGCTCGGTAACCGCGTCGGGCGTCTCGGCCTTCTCGGACTTGTCCTTGTCGGCCGTGTCGCCGGATGTCTCGTCCGACTGCTCGGTCTCGCCGCTCTCGCCGCGTCCGCGTCCCCGGCCGCGACGGCCGCGACGACGACGGCGGGGATGCTCTTCCTGATCGTCTTCGGGCTCCGCGACGGCGGTGTCTTCGGTGGCGGTGTCGTCTGCCGTCTCGGCAACGGTCTCGTCGGTCGGTTCCACGACCGGCTCGTCGGTGGCTTTCGCACCGCGACGGGCGCGTCGACGACGAGGAGCGGGTTCCCCGGCCTCGGGGACCTCGGGCTGCAGGAACAGCGGCGGAGTGAAAATCGGTCCCGTTACCGGCTCGGACGAGGGCTCGGGCATGTCGAACAGCGGTGTGCTCTGTTCGGGCGAGGTGAACAGCCCGGTCGGGCCGCCCACCGGAGATGCGACGATCGCGACGGGTGCGTCGTCGGCAGTTTCGGGCTCGGCCGCGGTTTCGGGCTCGGCCGCGGTTTCGGGCTCGGCCGCGGTTTCGGGCTCGGCCGCGGTTTCGGGCTCGGCCGCGGTTTCGGGCTCGGCCGCGGTTTCGGGCTCGGCCGCGGTTTCGGGCTCCGGCTCGGCCGGGAGTTGCGTTTCCGCGGCGGGAGCCGCTTCCTCCGCAACAGGCGCCTGGTCGGGCGCGGACAGTGCCGCATGCACCTCTTCGGCGACGTCGCGGTGCAGCGTCGAGTGCGCACTGCGCAACTCGGTGCCCAGTTCGGCAGCCTTCGCGATCACCTGTTTGCTGGTCAGTCCCAGCAGTTTGGCGAGGGCGTGCACGCGAATCTTTGCGGGCAGCCCCAGTGCATTTCC
>NZ_JAUZMZ010000167.1:0-9912 GCF_036327435.1 Rhodococcus chondri
CACCGTCGCCGCGTGAAGGCCCCGACTCCGCCTCCCGGCGGAGCGGGGCCTTCACGCGTACGGACCCACCACGCGTCCGGCCGGGCCGTGATTGGGCCGGGCGCAGATCGGGAATGCCTCCGAACACAGCCCAGCGTTCGGAGGAACCCACATGCCATCCGAGACCGCCGCATCCGACGACCTCACCGTCACGCTGACGGTGGACGGTACCGAGCACCGCTGCACGATCGATGTGCGGACGACACTTCTCGACGCGCTGCGCGACCGGCTCGGGGTCACGTCACCGAAGAAGGGATGCGACCACGGCCAATGTGGTTCGTGCACCGTGCTTCTCGACGGTCGGCGCGCCGTGACATGCCTTGCCCTGGCAGTGGCCTACGACGGCGCCGACATCGTGACCGCGGCGGGATTGGCAGACGGCGCGGACGTTATCGGCTCGGTCGAGGGCGAACCGCACCCACTCCAGCGACGATTCATCGAGGAAGACGCCTTCCAGTGTGGCTATTGCACTCCCGGGCAGATCTGCTCGGCGGTCGGCATGCTCGACGAGGTCTCGCGCGGACACGCCAGCCATGTCACCGAGGACCTCGGCACCCGGCCGATCCTCGACGACGACGAGATCCGTGAACGGATGAGCGGCAACCTGTGCCGCTGCGCGGCGTATCCCAACATCGTCGCCGCGATCCGCCGTGTTGTCGACGAACAGCGCACGTCCGAAGGGCAGCTGCGATGAGGCCGTTCCGCTACGAACGCCCTGCAGATCCCCGGTCCGCGGTCGCCGTCGTCCACGACAATCCGGGAGCGGTCTTCCTCGCCGGCGGAACCAACCTCGTCGACCACCTCAAACTCGGCGTCGCCGCACCCGACATGCTCGTCGACATCTCGCACCTGCCCCTCGACGACATCGACGACACCGCAGACGGAGGTGTGCGCGTCGGCGCCAATGTCCGCAACAGCGACCTCGGCGCACACCCGGCGATCCGGAGCCGCTACCCGATGCTCGCCCGGGCCCTGCTCGCCGGCGCGTCACCGCAGATCCGCAACACCGCAACCACCGGCGGCAACCTGCTCCAGCGCACCCGATGCGTGTACTTCCGCGATGTCACCACGCCGTGCAACAAGCGTGAGCCGGGCAGCGGCTGCTCGGCCCTCGGCGGTTACACCCGCTACCACGCGGTCCTCGGCGCCTCCGACGCCTGCGTGGCGACGCACCCGTCGGACATGGCCGTCGCGTTGCTCGCGCTCGACGCCGAAGCGTTAGTGCTCGGACCGGCCGGCGAGGAAACCGTTCCCCTCGAGCAGCTCTACCGGCTGCCCGACGGCACACCGGAACGCGACACCACGCTCGCACGCGACCAGCTCATCGTGGGTGTGCATATCCCACCGCCGCAGGGCGAAACCTCCGCCTACCGGAAGGTGCGCGACCGCGCCGCGTACGCGTTCGCCCTCGTATCGGTCGCGGCCGAACTCACCGTCGCGGACGACACGATCACCGAGTGCCGCATCGCGTTCGGCGGCGTGGCCCACAAACCGTGGCGCGCGCACAGCGCCGAGGAGACGCTGCTCGGGAAGGCACCCTCGGACGCGCTGTTCGCCGATGCCGCCGATGCCGAACTGGCCGATGCGCGTCCACTCGACGGCAACGCCTTCAAGCTCCCGCTGCTGCGACGCACCCTCGTCGCAGTCCTGCGCGACCTGGCCGAACGCAACGAACGAGGTGAATCCCGATGACACCCATCGAGACTCGTGCCATCGGAACCTCCACCGCGCGAGTGGACGGGCCACGCAAGGTCGCCGGGACCGCACCGTATGCGTACGAGCATCCGGTACCGCACCCCGCCTACCTGGTGCCCTTCGTCTCGACGATCGCGCGCGGCCGCATCGACCGCCTCGACACCGCAGCGGCCGAAACCGTGCCCGGGGTCCTCGCCGTGCTCACCCCGTGGAACGCGCCGCGGTTGACCTCGGAAGCCGAGGGGGAGTACGTGGTGCTGCAGAACCCCGACATTGCGTACCGGGGCCAGATCGTAGGCGCTGTGGTCGCCGAATCGCCCGAGGCTGCGCGGGAGGCGTGTGACCTGCTCACCGCCTCGTACACCGCCGAACCCCACGACGTCGACTTCCGGCACGACCACCCGGGCGCATACACACCGGAAAAGGTCAACGGTGGATACCCGCCCGACACCTCGCGCGGCGACACCGACGCGGCGTTCGCCGCAGCAGATGTCGTCGTGGACCAGTGGTACTCCACTCCCGAGGAACACAACAATCCTCTCGAACCCCACACCGTGGTCGCGCTCTGGTCCGACGACGAACTCACCCTCTACGACTCGACCCAGCACCCGCACGGCGTCGTCGAGGCCCTCGCCCCGGTGCTCGGGCTCGAACCCGCACGGATGCGGGTGGTCTGCCCGTACATCGGCGGAGGGTTCGGCTCGAAGGGCGGACCGCACGCCCACGACGTGCTGGCAGCACTGGCAGCCCGCGCAGTTCCGGGGCGCGCCGTGAAGTTCGCGGTCTCGCGTCAGGACATGTTCGGCTACACCGGCTACCGTGCACCGACCGTGTCGCGGGTGCGCCTGGCCGCCGACCGCGCCGGAAACCTGACCGGACTCGTGCACGAGGCGTACACGCAGTCGTCGCATGTCACGGAATTCGTCGAGCAGGCGGCGGTGTCGTCGCGCACGCTGTACGACGTGCCGAACCTGCGCACGACGCATCGCGCGGTGACTCTCGATGTGCCGGCGCCGTTCTGGATGCGCGCTCCCGGTGAGGCGCCCGGCATGTTCGCCGGTGAGGTGGCGATGGACGAACTCGCGGCGGCGTGCGGAATCGACCCGATCGAACTGCGGATCCGCAACGAACCGGATGCCGATCCCGAATCCGGCCGGCCCTGGTCGTCGCGGCGTCTCGTCGAGTGCCTGCGTGACGGCGCCGCCCGGTTCGGGTGGGATCCCGACGATCGTGAACCTGCGCTGCGTCGTCACGGGCGGTGGCTGACGGGTACCGGTGTCGCGGTGGCGACCTACCCCCACATGGTCAACCCCGGTTCGGAAGCCGTCATCCGGCACAAGGGTGCGGGACGGTTCACCGTCCGTATCGGGGCCACCGATCTGGGGACGGGCGCGTGGACCGCCCTGACCCTCATCGCGGCCGATGCGCTCGGGTGCCGGGCCGAGGACGTCCACCTCGAAATCGGTGATTCTGCGCTGCCGAACGGGACCGTCGCCGGTGGGTCGTCGGGCACCTCGTCGTGGGGTACCGCGATCGTCGCCGCCGCGGAGGAGTTTCGTAAGCGGTTCGGCGACAATCCGGATCCCGGCGCGGAGGCCGCCGCGACCGCAGGGGAGAACAAGGAACTCGAGCACTACCGTGCCCAGTCGTTCGGCGCCCACTTCGCCGAGGTGCACGTCGATACCGACACCGGGGAGATCCGTGTTCCGAGAATGTTCGGCATGTTCTCGGTGGGGCAGGTGATCAATCCGCGCACGGCACGATCCCAGTTCATCGGCGGGATGTGCTTCGGCATCTCGATGGCACTGTTCGAGGAGAGTATCCGCGACACCCGCCTCGGTCATGTGGTCAATCACGATCTCGCCGAGTACCACGTTCCGACCCACGCCGACATCCGCGACGTCGACGCCGCGTGGCTCGACGAGGCGGATGTCCGGGCCACACCCATGGGCTCCCGTGGGGTGGGGGAGATCGGGATCGTGGGCAGCGCGGCCGCTGTCGTCAATGCGGTCTGGCACGCGACCGGGGTGCGGGTGAGGAACCTGCCGGTCCGGCTCGAGGAATTGCTGCCGGCGCTGCCGTAGCCCTTCGTGACGCGGCCCACCGAGAGGTGTCGGTGGGTCGCGTCACACTGTGTCCGTGGACAGGGGCGACGGACCTCACGAGACACGCCGAAACGGCTGTCCGGGAAGGAGGCGACCTGGGAATATCAACGATGTAACTCACAAGATCCTGGGTTGTAGGTATCCGTCGGACACAAGGTGTAGTGTCTAGACCGCTGGAAGGTCCAAGCGTCACCGGTCTCTCGGGGAAGTGGGATCGGACGGGTTCGATGGGCATTCGAGCGTCGCAGCAGTCAGTCGTCAGGCCGCCCACGGCCGCGTGAAAAAGGGGCACTCATGAACATCACCGTCTACACCAAGCCTGCTTGCGTCCAGTGCAATGCCACCTACCGGGCCCTCGACAAGGCCGGTATCGATTACACCGTCGTCGACATCACCGAGAACCCCGAGGCCCGCGACTACGTCATGGCGCTGGGGTACCTCCAGGCGCCCGTCGTCGTCGCCGGCGAAGACCACTGGTCCGGGTTCCGCCCCGACCGCATCAAGGCCCTCGCGGTCGCTGCCTGACCTCTGCGGATCGCCGGATCGCCGCAGCAGTGCGGCGGCGGCGGCCACAGGCCGGTCTTCGCAATCGATCGAAAAGATGGTGAGTACCGATGACCTCGCAGGGGCCGAGTTCGGGAACGTCGCTGGTGTACTTCTCCAGCGCATCCGAGAACACCCACCGGTTCGTGCAGAAGCTGGGGCTTCCGGCCGTCCGGATTCCGCTGCACGACCGTGAGGGAACGTTCGTAGTCCACGATCCGTATGTGTTGATCGTGCCCACCTACGGCGGTGGTACCACCGTCACCGGTCGCGACACGAGTTTCGTGCCCAAGCAAGTCATCCGGTTCCTCAACAACGAACACAACAGGGGCCTGATCCGCGGTGTCATCGCCGCGGGCAACACCAACTTCGGCGAATCGTTCTGTTCCGCGGGCGACATCGTCTCGAGTAAGTGCCGGGTTCCGTATCTGTACCGGTTCGAGCTGATGGGGACGGCCGACGACGTCGAGCGTGTCCGCGACGGCCTGGCCGGGTTCTGGGAGAACGCTCTGCAAGAGGCTTGACGTGGGCAGGCCGGACCTGTCGTTTCGATTACCGCGCGACCGCACCGCGGCGCCGCGCCGATCTCCACACCTTTCGAGAAGTAGGGGTAGCACTGTGACCATTACCGATCCCGCACCCACGACGAGCGTGAAGCTCGACGAGTCCCTCAAGGGCCTCGACTACCACGCGCTCAACGCGATGTTGAACCTGTACGGGCCGAACGGTGAGATCCAGTTCGACAAGGATGTGGCGGCTGCACGCCAGTACTTCCTGCAGCACGTCAACCAGAACACCGTCTTCTTCCACAACCTCGACGAGAAACTCGACTACCTCGTCGAGGAGAACTACTACGAGTCCGAGGTGCTGGACAAGTACTCGCGGCCGTTCGTCAAACAGCTGTTCCAGCATGCTTATTCGAAGAAGTTCCGGTTCCCGACCTTCCTCGGGGCGTTCAAGTACTACACCTCGTACACACTCAAGACGTTCGACGGCAAGCGCTACCTCGAGCGCTTCGAAGACCGGGTGTGCATGGTGGCACTGACCCTCGCCGACGGCGACGAGATCCTTGCGACGCACCTCGTCGACGAGATCATCTCCGG
Organism: Rhodococcus chondri; assembly: GCF_036327435.1. Taxonomy (NCBI): domain Bacteria; kingdom Bacillati; phylum Actinomycetota; class Actinomycetes; order Mycobacteriales; family Nocardiaceae; genus Rhodococcus; species Rhodococcus chondri. The sequence goes on from NZ_JAUZMZ010000167.1 coordinate 5,486, forward strand.
TCGTTTCCAGCCGGCCACCCCCACGTTCCTCAACTCCGGCAAGAAGCAGCGCGGCGAGCCCGTGTCGTGCTTCCTGTTGCGCATCGAGGACAACATGGAGTCCATCGGACGCGCCATCAACTCCGCCCTGCAGCTGTCCAAGCGCGGTGGCGGAGTCGCCTTGCTGCTCACCAACATCCGGGAGCACGGCGCGCCGATCAAGAAGATCGAGAACCAGTCCTCCGGCGTCATCCCCATCATGAAGCTGCTCGAGGACTCCTTCTCGTACGCCAACCAGCTCGGGGCGAGGCAGGGCGCGGGCGCGGTCTACCTGCACGCCCACCACCCCGACATCTACCGGTTCCTCGACACCAAGCGCGAGAACGCCGACGAGAAGATCCGTATCAAGACGCTCTCGCTCGGTGTCGTGATTCCGGACATCACTTTCGAGCTGGCGAAGAAGAACGAGGACATGTACCTGTTCTCGCCGTACGACGTCGAGCGCATCTACGGCGTGCCGTTCGCCGACATCGATGTCTCCGAGAAGTATTACGAGATGGTCGACGACAAGCGCATCCGTAAGACGAAGATCAAGGCGCGCGAGTTCTTCCAGACGGTTGCCGAGCTCCAGTTCGAATCCGGCTACCCGTACATCATGTTCGAGGACACCGTGAACCGGGCGAACCCCATCGCCGGCAAGATCACCCACTCGAACCTGTGCTCGGAGATCCTGCAGGTCTCGACACCGTCGACGTACAATGACGACCTGTCCTACAGTCATGTGGGCAAAGACATCTCGTGCAACCTCGGATCGCTCAACATCGCCAAGACGATGGAGTCGCCGGACTTCGCGCAGTCCATCGAGGTCGCGATCCGCGGGCTGACCGCGGTCTCCGACCAGACGCACATCAACTCGGTGCCGTCGATCGAGCAGGGCAACAACGATTCCCACGCCATCGGCCTCGGGCAGATGAACCTGCACGGTTACCTCGCGCGTGAGCGGATCTTCTACGGATCCAGCGAGGGCATCGACTTCACGAACATCTACTTCTACACGGTGCTGTACCACGCGCTGCGCGCGTCGAACCGGCTCGCGATCGAACGCGGCGCCTACTTCAAGGGCTTCCCGGAATCGAAGTACGCGTCGGGTGAGTTCTTCGACAAGTACACCGAACAGGTGTGGGAGCCGGAGACCGATCGGGTCCGCCAGCTGTTCGCCGATGCAGGCGTGGCCATCCCGACCCGCGACGACTGGCGCGACCTGAAGGCATCGGTGCAGGAACACGGCATCTACAACCAGAACCTCCAGGCGGTGCCGCCCACCGGGTCGATCTCGTACATCAACAACTCCACCAGCTCCATCCACCCGGTTGCGTCGAAGATCGAAATCCGCAAGGAAGGCAAGATCGGTCGCGTCTACTACCCGGCGCCCTACATGACGAACGACAACCTGGAGTACTTCCAGGACGCGTACGAGATCGGGTTCGAGAAGATCGTCGACACCTACGCGGCCGCCACCCAGCACGTCGATCAGGGCCTGTCGCTGACGCTGTTCTTCAAGGACACCGCAACCACCCGCGACATCAACAAGGCGCAGATCTACGCGTGGCGCAAGGGTATCAAGACGCTGTACTACATCCGTCTGCGGCAGATGGCGCTGGAGGGCACCGAGGTGGAAAATTGCGTCTCCTGCATGCTGTGATCCGACTTCCCCGAGACCCGTTGCACACGAACATCAATCAGGTAGGTAACCGATGACCGCAGCACCGCACGCGCACACCCCCGCGGACGGCACACGCATCAAACTTGTCGACAGGGTGTCCGCGATCAACTGGAATCGCGTCCCCGACGAGAAGGACGCCGAGGTGTGGGACCGCCTCACCGGCAACTTCTGGCTGCCCGAGAAGGTACCGGTGTCCAACGACATTCCGTCGTGGGGCACGCTCACCGCGTACGAGCAGGAACTCACGATGCGGGTCTTCACGGGCCTGACGCTGCTCGACACGATCCAGGGCACGGTCGGTGCGGTGTCGCTGATTCCCGATGCGGTCACGCCGCACGAGGAAGCGGTGCTCACCAACATCGCCTTCATGGAGTCGGTGCACGCGAAGTCGTACTCGAACATCTTCTCGACGCTGTGCTCGACGCGGGAGATCGACGAGGCGTTCCGGTGGTCCGAGGAGAACCAGAACCTCCAGCGCAAGGCGCAGATCATTCTCGACTACTACAAGGGCGACAACCCGCTCAAGCGCAAGGCGGCGTCGACGCTGCTCGAGTCTTTCCTGTTCTATTCGGGCTTCTACCTGCCCATGTACTGGTCGTCGCGTGCCAAGCTCACCAACACCGCCGACATGATCCGCCTGATCATCCGCGACGAAGCGGTGCACGGCTACTACATCGGCTACAAGTACCAGAAGGGCCTCGAGAAGGTCACCCAGGCCGAGCGCGACGAGCTCAAGGAGTGGGTCTTCGATCTGCTGCTCGAGCTGTACGACAACGAAACCCACTACACCGCAGACCTGTACGACGAGGCAGGGCTGACCGAGGACGTCAAGAAGTTCCTGCGTTACAACGCGAACAAGGCACTGATGAACCTCGGTTACGAGGCGCTGTTCCCCAAGGACGAGGCGGATGTCAACCCGGCGATCCTGTCGGCGCTGTCGCCGAACGCCGACGAGAACCACGACTTCTTCTCGGGCTCGGGCAGTTCGTACGTCATCGGCAAGGCTGTCGTCACGGAAGACGAGGACTGGGACTTCTGAGGACTGGGACTTCTGGTTCCCACGCGGTCAGGGCCGGCGGAACCACGCCTCGGGACGGTTCTCCAGAGCCTTCTCGAGGCGTAGTGCCGACGTCGCAGTGAGCAGCACGGGCAGTTCGTCGGGGCCGAACCACGAGACCTCGAGGTTCTCGTCGTCGGCGACGCGGGCTGTTCCACCGGTCGCGCGCATCACGAAGCACACGTCGAGGTACTGCGCGACATCGCCGTTGGGATAGGTGATCTGTTCGCTGACGTCGACGCTGCTCAATCGCATCACCTCTGCCTCGACAGCGGTCTCCTCGAACACTTCCCGCACCGCCGCGACGGCAGGTTGCTCGCCGGGTTCGAGGATGCCCGAGACCACGGCCCACTTGCCGTTGTCGGCGCGACGGGTGAGCAGGACGCGACCGTCGTCGTCGAACACGACCGCGCTCACGCCGGAGAGCCACAGGGGAGTGGTACCGACGTGGGCGCGGAGTCGTGCGACGAATTCGGGAACGGGCATGGTGTCTCCCTATCGGACGGTCAGTATCGGAAGGACACCGGGGCGGCGTTCTGCCCGGAGTACGGCAACAACACGGTCGGCCGCAGAGGCGCGGAGAACTGTGCCGGGACGTCGTCCCATTGCCGCCTGCCCGGGTCGGCTCCGGTGTCGAGCCGCGCGACGGTGATGCGATCCATCGAGTCGGTACCGACCTGATCTCCCGTCGACGATTCGGCGGTGAGATACGTCCCGTGGGGGGCGAACTCGATCCACGGGTCGGCGAGGGCGATCTCGAGCAGATGGAAACGCGTGAACGAGACCACAGTGCCGCGGTACTCGATCCGGCCGAGTCCTGTCGCCGAATCGATTTGCGTCCCCACATGTTCGAATGTCAGCGACCCGTCCGCATCGACGGTGGCACCGTTGCTGCCCACCACCGATCCCTGGGTGACATCGGTAACGAGATCGGTGTAGCCGGGAGCGAATCCCCACACCAGGTGGGCGTCGTGGCTCGACCTGACGGCAGGGAGCGGTGACGCCCGAGGTCAGTTCGAATAGCCATTCAGTGTGTGCCTCAAATCTGTCAGGATCGCGCGGGCGGCGACCGGTCCGGGCGTCGACCACACATCGTCCGCCGTGGAGAACAGCCGGCCGTCGGCGACCGCGCCGAGGTCGAGCCATGCATCGCTGTTCATATACTCGGTGCCTCGCTCGAGTCCGTCCACACCTTCGAATCGGACGAAGATCACATCGCCGTCGGCTGCGACCGGGTTCTCGGTGTCGATCGGTTTCGCGGTCCGCCCGTCGACCACACCGAATCGCTGAGCCGGGGGACGGGCCGCGCCCACATCGGCGAGGACCTGACCGGCGAACGATGTCGTCCCCTCGATCTCGGGTCCGTCGGCGGTGAACCGCACGAGCGAGGCCTGCGTCTGCCACGCCACGAGTTCGCGGCCGAGGTCGCGAGCCTGAGCGGAGTACTCGTCGAGAGCGCGTTGCGCGGCGCCGGTGCGGCCGAGTGCTTCGCCCACCCGGACGAACTGCTGGCGCCAGAACACCGGATCGGATCCGACGACAACGGTCGGCGCGACACCCGACAGCGACTCGTAGAGCGCTTCGTCGACAGCGGTACCCAGAATCAGGTCGGGGCGAGCCTGCTCGACGGCGCCGAGGTCGGGGGTGCCGGACGGTCCGATGACGGGC
>NZ_JAUZMZ010000168.1:0-9851 GCF_036327435.1 Rhodococcus chondri
TCGTGGTGGCCGGCTCCGGCGCAGCGGCCTCGACCACGACCTGCTTCGGACTGGCCACCGCCCTACGCCTGGGCGCCGATGTGCAGGTCGCGGCGATCGACGGCACCTGGGGCGGCGGTAACCTGCTCGACCGCGTCGGTGTCGAACCGATCGATCAGGCGCGGACCATCCGCCAGCTCGGCTCCCGCATGGCCGTCAGCAGCGCCGGGGCCGTCGTCGTCGGCCACGGCGAAGGCACCGACTCTGCGCTGGTGGACAGCCTGCTCGCCGACCGCCGGCTCGCCCGCATCCACGATGTNGGGNTGGCGATGCGCTCTCGCCGGCTGACACCGCTGCTCGACGCCGGTGCCGCGATCGTCGTCGTCGCTCCGGCCCGGTCCGAGCCATTGAGCCGGATGCGCGACGGTCTCGAATGGCTCATCGGCGCATACGGGCGGGACGTGCTGACACGCACGGTGGTGTCGATCTCGCACCAGCTTCCGCAGCGCCTGGTCGATCTGAGCCCCATCCGGGAGGCACTGACCCCGCTGACCGCGGGATTCGTCGAAGTGCCCTTCGACGCGACCCTGGCTCGCCCCACCGCCGTCGATCACCGGCGCCTGTCGGTCGCCTCGATCGACGCCTGGACCGACGTGCTCGACGCCCTCGGCCGCATCGAGGCCAGCCACCACGACACCACCCACCGGACCGGGACCGAGGAGCTGGCATGAGCAGCAGAGAGCGCACCAGTGTCGAGGCTCGGGTCGAGCCGTACCCGGTGGCGGCCCCCGGACCTGGGGTGTGGCTGCTCGGCGCTCACGGCGGGGCCGGGGTCTCCACCCTCGCCCAGTACTGGAGCTTCGCCGACGATGCCCGGCACCAGTGGCCGTGTGGCACCGACCGTGAGGTCGAGTCGCCGTATGTGGTGGTGGTCTGCCGCGAAACCATCCAGGGCCTGAGCAGCGCTCACGATCTGATCCTCGAACACCGCAACCGGGGCCTGGCCTGCGAATTGCTCGGCCTGGTCACCGTGGCGAACGCAGCCGGTCAGCCGCCGAAGGATGTGCGTCAGTTGCGCTCGATCGTCTCCGGCGCTGTGCAGGCGCACTGGGCGATCGGCTGGCATCGCTTCCTGGCCTCGGCTGCCCGATCGAGCCTGCCCACCTGGCGCGCCCTCGACGGTGTGCCGGTTCAGACCAAGGGAGCCGTGATCGAGGTTCCCGAGGACGTGATCGCTGCCGGGGTCGGCATCGTCACGGCAATCCAATCGAATCTCCCGACCTTGTGGTCGGTGCAGTAATCACACGGAGGAAACTCATGCTCCACACGGTTGTAGATGCCGCGTATCTCGCGCAGGGTGCCGTCAATTTCGACATCAACCCGGAAGTGCCTCCGGGCGCGAACGGACTGCTCAAGCTGCTGAATTGGCTGCTGTGGGGGGTGACGCTCGCCTGCGTTGCGGCCCTGATCTTCTCGGGCGGCAAGTTCGCGTGGGAGAAGTGGCAGCACGGCTCGGGGGACTCGCCGAAGATGCTCGTCGGCAGCCTCGTCGGCGCGATCGTCGCCATCTCCGCCAACCAGATCCTCGGCGCCGTCACCAGCGCGGCATAGGACGGGACGAGCGATGCAGGTGTCCGCACAGGGCGTGGCCAGTCTTCCCAGCGACGTTGTCGAGGGTTTCCAGACGCTCCTGGGATACGCGGCCGGAATCGTCTTTCTCCTGTGTGTGGCCAAGGTGATCTTCGTCGGCGGACGCCTGGCGTGGGACCACAAGCACGGGGCCGGCCTCGAATCCCCCCCCGCGGCCGAGTTCGTCGCGGCCAATGTCGGCGCGATCCTCGCCGGCGGCGTGGCCGCCACCATCGCCACGATCCTGCTGGCCACCGCTCAGGGGCCCCAAGCCCAACAACTCGGAACGAGCCATGCCCCGACCGTGATCGACCAGCTCGAACAGATGCAACAGCAACAGCAACAGCAGCAACCCGACAACGAGGAGTAACGAATGAGGATGCGTCGGTGGGCGCGAGCAGCGGTGGTCGCGGTTGCGTTGGTCGCAGTGAGCTGCGGGGGATCGGAGACGACCGAGACCGCCGTGTCGATCACCGATCCGCCGCAGATCACTCGGTGGGTCACCGTCGGCGGCATCGAGGTGCCGATCGGCACCACCGACGGCCCCCGAGGCGGTGAATGGGAGCCCTTCGCCGGGTTCAGCCACACTCCGCAGGGTGCGGCCCTGGCGGCGATCACCCAGTCGGTGCAGCTGGCCACCGCCTCCGATCGCACCTGGCCGACGATCCTCTCCGGTGTGGCCGCCCCCGGTGAAGGCCGTGACCTGTACGCCGCCCACCGCTCTCTGGTGGAGATTTCGGAGACCGACCCCGAGATGGTGCCGACCATCGTCGGCTACACCGTCGACGAGTACAGCGATGACACCGCCACCGTCGATGTCGTACAGCGATTCTCGGACGATTCGCTCGCCTCCTCGACCACCCAGGTGGTGTGGATCGACGGCGACTGGCGACTGAACCTGCCCAGCGACGACACCACCGCCGTCACCGCTCTCGACGGATTGCCGTCGGAGCTGGTCGATCTCGAGGAGACCCGCAAGTGACCGAGCAGAACACCACCGGCCAGACCGGGGATCAGACCTCCGCCGCTCTCGACGCCGAGAACGAGCGGTCCTTGTCGGCAACGAAACTCACCATCGGGTTGGCGGCGGTGGCCGTCATCGTCGTCGTCGGAATCGTGCTCAGCATCGTGATGCTCTTCCGAGGGGATGACGCCGAAGCGCTGGTCGCTCTCGATCCGGCCACCGGAGGCGCTGCCACCGCTCAGGTCGAAGACGGGCTGTTCGAGCCGGACCCGGTCTTCGGCAAGTTCGACCGTGTCGTCTACGTGCCGCTCGACCCCACCGGCGTGATCCTCTCCGAGACAGTGGCGACCTCGAGCCGGCCCGTCGATCAGGCACCGAGTGGTGTGATGCTCCAGCGCATCCACGGGAACATGGACCTTCCGTTCTCGACTTCCGACGGCCCTACCGAGTTCACCGACAACGGCGTGGCCACCGGGTTCTCGCGCACGGCGCAGGGCGCGGCACTGGCCGCAGCCCACTACCTCGCGTACCTCATTGGTGGAGATAACCGCGCCGAGATGGTCGCGGAAGCGGGTCACTCGTCGGACCCGGCCGAGCTGCTGTCGGGATTGAAATTGCCCGACTACACGGCGGTTACGGCGATGCCGATGATCAACGTGTCCTTCCATCCCGATCTGACGCTGGTCAAGTTCGGAGCCACCGTCGAGCGGTCGAACGGGGCCGCCGAGGTCGAGGTACTGAAGCTCCCTGTGGTGTGGCGTGAGGGCACCGGATGGGTTGTCCAACTGGACTCGGCGGCCTTGAGCGGCGGGTTCGGTCGCCGTGATCTGCGCTGTCGTGATCGTCGGCATCGGCGCAGCGGGTGCGGCATACGCTCAGGACACCGCTCCGTCCGGGGACTCGTCCGGCGGCGGCATCGACAGTGCCGAGGTCGACGAGAACCCGGGATTCGACTGGCTCGAGACCGGTCTCGGGGGTGTGGCTTGCGCCAACCCTCTTGCGGCTGCCTTCAGTGGGGCCGTCAGTCTAACCACCGATGTAGACGTTCCCGGCTGCGCGGATGCAGCTGGCAACGTCGTCGATGCCGGTACGGGCGCGATCAAGGACGGCATTAATGACGCCGCTGCGGGTGCGGTCGAGAAGACAGCGCTGTGGATCGGCAATGCTGGCGTCGCGGTGCTGAAGTTCGCGCTCGGATGGTGGACCACCGGCACCTATGTGGACGGCTCGACCTTCCAGGAGACGGTCGCCACGGTCAACGACTACACCTTCTACATCCAGGTCGCCGCACTGTCGTTGTCGCTGATCCTGCTCGGTGGCCGATTGGCGCTAGCCCGGTCCGGCGCGATCCGCGACACCTCGGAAGAGGGCCTCAAACAGATGGCCCGGGCCGCGGTGCTCGCCGGGGGAGCCTCGACACTGATCGTGCTCGGCACCGAACTGTCGGACCAGATTTCAAACTGGTTCATGGACAGCGCGGTCGGCTCCGACCCGTCCCGCCTGGCCGAAGCGATGGTCTCGATCACCCTGTACTCCGGTCCGGCCGGCGTCGGCCTGCTGTTCCTGATCGGCATCATCGGAATGCTCGGCGGCCTGATGATGGCGTTTCTGATGCTGCTGCGCACCGGCCTGCTCGTACTCATGGCGGCGGCACTGCCGATCGCGGGCGCCGCCGGGGGCACCAAGGTCGGCAGCCAGGCATACGAGAAGATGCTGGCCTGGACCATCGCGTTCCTGCTGGTCAAACCGGTCGGCGCGTTCGTGATCGGGGTCTCGGCGATCCTGTTCCTCAAGGCCACCCCGACCATCACCGACCCCGAGAACGGGGACGGGTTCATGGCCCTGTCCGGGGTCATCACCTTGTGCGCCGCGGCCCTGGTACTGCCTGCCCTGATGCGCCTGATCGTCCCGAACGTCGGCGCACTCGGAGGCGGCGGCAGCGGCATGGCAGCAGCCGCCGGTGCGGCCGCGGTGGGCGCGAAGGTCGGCGGGATGATCGCCACCGGCGGTGCCAGCGGCGCCACGACCGGCGCTACCACCACCACTTCGACCTCGACAAGCACACCGAACCCTCCCCGTGGAGCCACACCGACCGGCTTCGGCGCAGCAGGTGATAGGCCGGGCGGCAACCAACAAGGGACGCCCCAGGGCAACGGCTCCGGCACCCCCGGAGGCGGCGCGAACGGCGCGAACGGACAGCCCGGTGGCAACGGGTCCGGCACTCCCGGCAGCGGATCACCCGGTGAGGCAGCGGTCGCGGCTCCTGTGGCATCCGGGGCCGGCCAGCAGTTCCACCGAGGGGGCTTCGAGCAATGAGCGACGAACCGACATTCACCACCTACGGCAACTGGCGCCGGCCCCGCGAAACCGGCCTGCTCGGGGCCACCTTCGGCACCTCGATCGCGGCGATCGCCGCCGCGGCCCTCGTCATCATCACCGGCCTGTTCTTCGGACTTCGCGTCTCTTTGCTGCTGGCGATCCCGGTGATCGTGTGTTTCATCCCCCTCGTCACCTCGCGTGACGGTCGCTCCGGTTACGAAAGGGCACTGATGCGATTCCAGTTCTGGCGCGGCCGCCGACGCGGTGAACACGCCTACGCCTCGGGCACGTTCTCCCGTGTTCCCGGCCGTGCGTACCGGCTTCCCGGTGTGCTTGGCGAAACCGAACTGTACGAAGGCATCGATTCGGACGGGCGCACCTTCGGCATGATCCACATGCCGAGCCGCAACGCCTACACGGTCGTCTTCGACGCCTACCCGCAGGGAGCCGAGGCCGTCGATCAGGACGTGATCGATTTCTACGTCGGCAACTGGGCGCAGTTCCTGTCCGGGGCGGGGGAGACCTCGGACATCCTCGCGGTGGTCACCACCGTCGAAACGCTGCCGGAGACCGGCATCGAGCTGTACGAGACGGTCCACCAGAACACCCGCGGCGATGCCCCGCAGCTGGCCCGCGACGCGGCCTACCAACTCGCCACCGGCCTGACCTCCGGCGGTATCCGCCTCGCGGCCCGGATCGCGATCACCTTCGAGGCCAAGACCACCGAACGCAGGCAGGACCCCTCCGAGCAGGCCGTCGAGCTCGGTCGCCGGCTGCCCGCCCTGACCGCGGCGGCAGCGCGGGCCGGTGTGCCGTGCTCACCGATGGACGCCGACGAGATCATGGCGTTCGTGCGCCGCTCCTACGATCCGGCGTCACTGGTCGATGTGGAGGCCGGCTTACATTCCGGTGAGGGCACCGGTTTGAGCTGGGAGGACTGCGGTCCGCGCACCGCACTCGAAAGCCCGGACGGGGGCAAGTACCTCCACGACGGCGCGGTGTCGGTGACCTGGGAGATGCGCGAAGCCCCCAAAGGCGCGGTGACCGAACGAGTCCTGCAGCGGCTGCTGACTCCGAACGAAGCCGTGCCGCTCAAGCGGGTGTCGGTGATCTACCGGCCGCATTCGGCCGGGGACGCGACCGACCTCGTGGACCGCGACTACCGCAACGCCCTCGCCGAAGCCAGCGGCGGCTCGCTCAAGAACGGGTCGATCGCCTCGGCGAAGTCCCAGATCGAGGTCGCCGCCACCGCGCAGGCCCGCATGGAGCAGGCCCGCGGCGCCGGGGTCGTGCGGTTCGGGTTACTCATCACCGTCACCGAACCGGCCGGCAGCTCCAATGTGCCGAAGATCGACGCCCTGGTCGAGGACCTCTCGCGCCAGAGCCGGCTGACGATCCGCCGCTCGTGGTGCTGGCAGGCCGCCGCGTTCGCATCGTCGCTGGGCGTCGGTGTCATCGCGCCCGACCACACCACCATCCCGTCGTTCCTGAGCAACTAGGGGCCAACTGTCATGGGTAAAGCCACGACCTCGACTCGGCTGAGTCAGGCGCGCAAGATCGCCACGTCGCTGCTCTCGGACGAGGAACTGTCCACCCTCGAGGACCAGGCAGCCTCGGCCACCGGCCTCACCAAGTTCTGGAAGAGCCAGCTCGCCGCGCGCCAGTACAACCTGCGCGCCCGGGTCGAGCGGCTGACCAAGACCAGCTCCGACGCCTTCGACCGGGAGGTGGCCGACCTCGACGAGCGTGGCTTCGACGGCCCCGGGGGTGGGCGCATGTCCACGGTGATGCCCCCGGTCGAATACCGCGGCACCTCGGTTCAGGTCGCCGGGATCTACCCGTGGATCGTCGGGGCCAAGGCCCCGTTGCTGGGCACCCCGCTCGGTCGGCACCTGACCACCGGCGCGGCGGTCGGGTTCGATCCGCTCTACGCCTGGAAGATGAAGGCGATCACCGCCCCGTCCTGCTTCATCTGCGCCCTCAACGGTTTCGGCAAATCGACGCTGCTGCGCCGGATCGCCCTCGGCGACATCGCTCGCGGCACGCTCGTGCTCGTGCCCGGTGACGTCAAACCGGACCTGCGGGTGCTCGCCGAACAGGTCGGCGGTCAGGTCAGCGAGGTCGGCTACGGCACCGGCGCGATCAACCCGCTCGACCGCGGCCCGATCGGGGATGCGATCGAACAGCTGCCCGCAGGCTCGCTGGAGCGGGAGAAGGCCGAGTTCGCGCTGCACGCCCGCCAGCTCAACATGATCTGTGCCCTGCTCGAGATCGTCCGGCGGGGCCGACTCGAGGACTTCGAGGAAACCCTGCTCGCCTCGGCGATCCGGCTGCTCTACGCCCCGGGCTCGCAGTTCGACAACGATCACGCGGCCCGCATCGAGGACCTGCTCAAGCTGATCGCCTCCGGCCCGGACGAGCTGAGGGAAGACGCGGTGGCCGACACCGAAGAGGAGTACCGCGGCCAGATCAAGCCGCTGCTGCGCTCGCTGCGCGCTTTGGTCAAAGGCCGGTTCGGGGAAACCTTCAACCGGCACAGCACCGTGCGCATCGACATCACCAAACCGATGGTGGACCTGGACATGTCCTCGGTCCCGCCGGGGGATGAGCTGATGCGGGCTGCGGTGCTTCTCGCCGGCTGGAACGAAGCGTTCGCCGCCGTCGAAGCTGCGCACATCCTGGCCGACAACAAGGTGCCCGGTGCGAAGTCGATCGCGGCGCACATCATCTTGGACGAGGTGTGGCAGGTGATCCAGACCGGCAGCTCGGCGGTGGCACGCCTGGATGCGGTGCAGCGGTTGCAGCGGTCGATGGGTGTGGCGATGACGCTGGTCACGCACTCACTCGCCGACTTCGAGAAGGTCGGCGCCCTGGGCATGATCGAACGCTCCCGCGCCCGCATCGTCGGCCCGGTCCCCGAAGCCGAACTCGACCGCCTCGCCCACTTCATGAAGTTCTCGCAGGCAGAACGCGCGATGGTCACCGGCTGGGCCAACGACACCACCTCCTCGGTGGAGGAGAAGAAGGCGCAGCGCCAGGCTCGCCGCCGGGTGACGGTGGAGCCAGGCGGTGAGCCGGAGCCGGTGGAGACCACCCGCACCGCGGCCGGTGTCGGGCACTTCCTGCTCAAGCTCGGCGAAGGCGCGACACCGGGCACCCCGTTCAAGGTGTGGGTGCCCCAGGCAGAGAAGGACTCCGGGATTCATGACACCGACGCTCGTCTGCGGGCCGCCGATGAGGATCGCGCCAAGGAGTTCGCAGCATGAGCCGGCGTCAGCGTCCCGGCCGTCGCCGGTACACCCTGGTCGATGACCTTACCCGTGAGGCAGCGATCGAGGCGGTCCTGGGGCGCATGAAGGCCGGGGACAGCTTCACCGGTGCTGCGCGTGCTGCCGCCCTCGGGCTCGAGGTGGCCGAGACGACGGTGCGGGGCTGGGTCAACCGTTCCGGCCGGCGTCCTCACCGCACCGAGCGCGAGGTGGCCGCCCTGGAGGCGGAGCTGGCGCTGGCGCGGGAGCTGAGCCGGGCGCTGGTGAAGCGGCACGGTGTCGTGGCCGAGGATCTGAGCCTGCGGTGAACGAGAAGGGGGGCACCGGGCTGGTCGCCCTGATCCTGGCGGTCACGCTCATTCCGTTCTTCCTGCTCCTGCTGCTGGTGATGGGGATTGCGGACGAGCAGGACCGCCGGGCCGGCACGAGCTGTCTCGCTCCCGGCTCCGGCCTGCGGTCGGGGGACAAGCTCGCGCCGAGGGGCTCGTTCCTCAAGCCGGTCGATCCCTCCGCCGTCACCGTCACCTCCGGGTTCGGCCAGCGCTGGGGTGCCCAGCATCAGGGCATCGACCTGGCGGGTGCCGTCGGCACCCCGATCTACGCCTCGGCCGACGGGGTAGTCCGCGAGGCCGGCCCCGCCAGCGGGTTCGGGCAGTGGGTGGTGCTCGACCATGTACGCGATGGCCGGCTCGTGTCGACCGTGTATGGGCACATCGAGACCTACACCGTCGAAGTCGGCGAGCAGGTCCGCGCCGGTCAGCAGATCGCCACCGTGGGCAATCGGGGGGAATCGACCGGCCCGCACCTGCACTGGGAAATCTGGCCCGGAGGCTGGGGAACCAGCGCGGTGGACCCGCTGCCGTACTACGAATCCGCTCCCGCACCGGGAGAGTCCTCGGCCGGGCCGACCACCCCGGTGCCGTCCGCCCCGTCCCAGGGGAGCTTGGCGCAGCCGTTGCCGCCGTCGGCCGGCTCCGAGCAGCGCCTGCAGGTCGATGCGAAGAAACTCGCTCGGGCACTGCACCTGCGCTTCGGCGACCGGATCGCGGGCCTCGGCGGGTGGCGCGCCGACGGCGGCTACGCGACCGATCACACCGAAGGCCGGGCTGTCGATGCGATGATCCCGGATTACCGCTCCGGCGACGGGGTGGCTCTCGGGGACGAGATCACCGATTACGTGCTGGCCAATGCGGATGCCTTGGGCGTCGAGTACGTGATCTGGCGGCAGACCTACTATCCCGTCGGCGGTGCCCCGAGTCTGATGGAGGACCGCGGCAGCGAAACCGAGAACCACTACGACCACGTGCACGTCAGCGTGCGCGGCCAGGGCACCGACGAGAGGTTGGTGTCGTGGGGGTCGCTGCCCGGTGGCAGCGGCAACGCCACCGCCGCAGCTGCCGACTGCCTCATCTCCGGTCAGGGCCTGGGCGACCGACTCGCCGACGGCAGTGTCCCGCTCGAGTTCGTGCCGTGGCTCGAGCGGGCCGGGTCGATCTGCCCGCAGATCACCCCGTCGTTGCTCGCAGCGCAGCTCGCCGCCGAGAACGGCTTCCGTCACGGGGATTCGGCTCCGGTGTCGCAGGCCGGGGCGAGGGGACCGGCGCAGTTCATGCCGGGCACGTGGGAGAGCTACGGCCAGGACTACGGCGGCGACGGCCGGGTGGACGGGGGCAGCAGCGGGGACGCCGTCA
>NZ_JAUZMZ010000169.1:0-9777 GCF_036327435.1 Rhodococcus chondri
GTCGGAGGTTTGTCCGGCTCGGGCGCGGGCGGCTGTAAACCCGCCCCGATGGGTATCGGCAGCAACTCGCCGGTCGTGATGTCGACGACCTTCAATTCTTTCACCGGCTCGGCGGCAGCCTGCACGATGAACAGCCGCTCGGGATCGAGCCCGGGCCACTCCGGGCCCTCGAGATCCGACTTCGTCGCGAGCACCGGCGCCGACAACGGATTTCCGCGCACGCAGCGCACCCGGGGTACGCCACGATCGTCGACCAGCACGACGGTCCCCGATTCGAGTACGGCCTGGACGGGCCTGGCCTCGCCGGCACGGTATTCGTGTTTCGTGACCCGGGTATCGGCGCGGAGAAGTACCGGCGTCAAGCTGCGGATGTACTCGCGTAGATCGGTGACGTTCAGAACACCGCGCCAGGCGTCGGCTTTCACCGGGTCGGACGCGAGGGTGTCGACAAGTTCGCGGCGGTCGCACAACTGTCGGTCGAGGCTGCCGCCGTAGAGCGCGGTGCGATCACCCGCGACGGCGGGTGGACCCCCGCCGGATGCCGCGACAGGGTCTCCGGTGTCCTCGACGGCGTCGCGCGGTGGCGGTGGGACGGCAACAGGTACCTGGGCCGGTACCAGCAGTCCGGTCCAGGGGTACTCGCCCTGCGCGGTCGCGACTTCCAGCCGTACCGGGTCGGCGCGGTCGGAGCCCCCCGACGAACACCCACCCACCGCGAGCGCGGTCAGCGCGAGCACCATTCCAAATTTTCGAGCGGCGGTGTCGGTGGCCACGTCGCCATCGTAGGACCGCGCAGCCTCCAGAAACGGCTATTCGACCGTTCGGTTCCGGGTCAGCACGTCCGATGCGAAGGCCAGCAGGTATCGATCGACGTCGCGCCTCCGTTCCATTTGCACGAAATGTCCGGCTCCATCCAACAATTCAATTCCGCGTAGATCCGGCACCGTCTGTTTCATCCTGTCGAGCGCGCCGGGCCCGGACATCGTGAGAACGGGATCGCGGGTGCCGGCGACGAACAGCGTCGGGACATCGAGAACGGCGCCGTCGTATTCGGCGGACGCTTCCCAGTTGGCGTCGTATGCCCGATACCAGGACAGTCCACCGCCGAAACCGGTTCGGGCGAACTCCCGCCCGTAATGGTCCAGCTCTTCGACGGTGAGCCAGTGCCAGGGCAACTCCGGGGCCTGCGGTAACACGTCGAGATATCCGTGGGCGTCGCTCGGGTGCTTCCAGATGTCCAAGTACCGGTAGGCGCCCGAGAGCGCGAAGAACAGCCGCTGAAGGAACTCTTGGGCGCGCGGGTCGAGCTCCCGCTCCGCCACCGCCGCTTCCTGGAAATAGTGCAGGTGCAGGAAGTGCTTGCGTGCCATCGCTGCGAACACCTCGGTCGGGCGGCTCGGCATCCGGTCGGGTGCATACGGCACGGCGAGCAGCATCAGGCCGGCGACCCGGTCGGCGTGACGGAGCGCGACCGTCCACGCGACGGGCGCCCCGAAATCGTGGCCGACGAAGACGGCCCGCTCGATACCCAGCGCGTCGCACAGGCCGATCAGTCGGTCCGCGACCGCGACGTTGGTGTATTCCTCAATCGAGGACGGGCGGTCGGTGCGTCCGTACCCGGGCATGTCCGGCGCCACCGCGCGGTAGCCGGCAGCGGCGAGGGCGCTCACCTGATGCCGGTAGCTGTACCCCAGGCCCGGGAACCCGTGGCACAGCACGACCGCGGGTCCGGCACCCTCGTCGTGAATGTTCCACGTGAAACCGTCGACCTCGACGGTGCGGGAGCGCATCAGGACGAGGGCACCGTCTGCATGTCCTCTTCGCTCCAGTACGCCTTCATGCCGGTGATTCTCGCGTCCTCGTCGAAGGTCATGACATCGACGACCTCCATCACAATGTCCTGCTCGCCGAGGTGCGTGACGAGGCGGAAGAGGAAGGCCGCACTGTTCCCCGCAATCTTGACGGTGAGGACCTCACCGGTCTGGGTCAGAGGTTCGACCATCCCGTAGAACTCGCGAATCTCCGCGTCGGTGGTGCGCACCGGCGTGCCGACCGGGTCCTCGACGGTAGCGCCCGGTGCGTAGAGCGCCAGGATGTCGTCGACCGTTCCCTTTGCCACCGCGCGGACGTAACTTTCGATGGTGGCTCGGATCGCCTCACGGGTCTGCGCCATGGATACCCCTCCTGATTAGAACGTGTTCTACCTCGGGAGAGTAGTCCAACGCTCCTCCATCGACCAGGGTCACCGCCGACCCCGCCGCCGGACAAGGCGACGGCGCACAGGCATTCCCGACACGGACGCCCGGTTGCGGGCCGTCGACACCGCTCGCCAGACGCGCCCCCCTTACAGGTCATATCCCCGCCCCGCCCTATCCTCGAGGCCGTGACCAGCGACGACACCCCCACCGGCGACCAGGACCCCCACGACGTCGACAACCGGCTTCTCAGTGACCTCCGCGACCGCCTTGCCCAGGCCGTCGCCCGCGCAGCCGAACACGGCAACCCCACCCTGGGCACCGTCGAGGTCACCATCCACGAACTCGCGGAACTCCTCGACCGCATCGACCGCCACCAGGACCAGCGGATGGCCGGCGAGTTCTTCGCCAGCCGCCAGCGCCACCATATGCGCCGCAAGAACGCGATGCTGCTGTCGATCGAACTCGCCCTCATCGGCCAGTCCGGGCCACTCGTCGACGTCCTCGACGGCATCCTCCGCGGCGGGGGCGTTGACCAGTAGGTTTTGACCGGTAGGTACAGGAACAGGGGGCGAGCGGCGCCGACCTGGTCGAGCCGTGGGCGAGCGGCACACCCGGGGGAGTGGGGGTCGAGCGGATGGCATCAGTCAGGGCAACAGACGGGAGTGGTGCACCG
This sequence comes from Rhodococcus chondri, assembly GCF_036327435.1. Taxonomy (NCBI): domain Bacteria; kingdom Bacillati; phylum Actinomycetota; class Actinomycetes; order Mycobacteriales; family Nocardiaceae; genus Rhodococcus; species Rhodococcus chondri. The sequence goes on from NZ_JAUZMZ010000169.1 coordinate 2,872, forward strand.
TCGGCGAAGTGTCACTCACTCGATCACCGTCAGCCGCAGCGGACCAGCCTCGTGTTCCTGCTGATCGATCTGTCTCCCGATCTCGTGTGCCGCCTCGATCTGCGCCAGGGTCGCCCTTATCTGCTGGTGGAACCTCACCTGCCGGCGTCCATCCTCGAGTACGAGCGCGACGCACCACAGGTGCAGCCATGACGTCAGCGGAGCTTCGGCCGGGGTCGCCTCGGACAACCGCTTGCCCCGATACCGGTCGACGAACTGCACAGTGGCGGCGTTGACGTCGAGATCAAGGGCGATCGACAAGGCAAGCAGGGCGTCCTCGGACGGCTGCCAGTCGTCAGGCAGGACGGTGTCGGCGACGGCGAGGGCGTCCGGATGGGCGACGGTCAGCCGGGGCGGGTTGTCCATGCCCGTTATCCTGGCCGTTTCTGCTTGTCCATGCTCATCGACACGCCCTGTTCGGGCGGCGGGCGGACCTCGGGAACACCCACCCACATCAGCCGGGAATCATGCGCTGCCTGCGCTTCTGGAGCGTGAACCCTGAACCTGGGAGGTGCTCCGCTGCATGGGCGCGCGACCCGACGATCCGATCGCACGGCTCGACCGTTCCCGGCGGGACCGAAAGCTCGGCCCCCCATCCGGTACAGGGACGCCGCTCGAGCCGTTGAGGAGAGTCGCGCGGTGACGAGGGCCGAGTCCGGTCGCAGCAGGGTCCGGATCCTGTGCGAGACTGCGCACGTCGATGAAGCAGAGTGTGGTCCTGCCTCGGGGCGCAGACGGCGCGAGCCCAGCTCCCTACCTGTGCCGCGCCGGGCAGAAGAAGGGCAGGAAACCGGTGGCAATGACGACGGATACGGCACGCGGTCAGTCGGTCTGGAACGGACGGGACTGGTACGTCAGCTTCGGGGAGGCGAACAAGTCCCGGAATTGGGATGACGCCCAGCGCTATGGTTTCGTCTCCGCCGGGGGCCGCAAGTGGTATTCCGACAGCCTCCGACAGGTTCCCGTCGGGGGCCGCGTCTTCGCCTACATCCCCAAGGTCGGCTACGCCGGAGTCGGCACGGTCACCGCGCCGGCTGCGCCCGCCGACCACGCCGTCCTAATAATCGACGGAGGGTCCGTGGCGTTTCGCAGCCTCGACCTCGTCGGCCCGTACGGGCGCGAGGTGCCCGATCCCGACCCGGACGAGGACTACAGGGAATGGATCCTGCCCGTCGCCTGGGAGCACACCGTCGACCGCACCCAGGCGCTGCGCATACCGGGTCTGTTCGCCAACCAGAATTCCGCCTGCCGACTGCGTGACCAGTTCACCATCGACGAGGTCACGGCGTTCTTCGGCCCCGCCGATCGGTAGCCGCCCGGCCCGCACGGTGGGTGCCGCCACGGGTTATCGGGACGCCCCCGCCCGCCCCATCTCGAATGGACCGAACGGAAATAGCTGTGCACCAACACTGTCGGTGAGCGAATTGTGTCCACCGAGTCGGTGCCGGGCATCTCGGGCAGTGCCTGTTCTACGCCTCAGGTCTCGATGTCTCCACGGTCGATTCGATCCGCTCACGCCCTCGGCGTGCAATGCTCAGCCCTGCCATGCTTACGCCCTGCACGGGCGCAGACGTCAGCACGACAGGAGTGTCGATGAGCGAAGCCACCGCTTTCACCGTCGAAGGGCACATCGGCACTCTCGCGGCTCGCCGCTGGGAACCCGCCGAACCGAGCTGGATCGCGTTGCTCTGCCACGGCTACGGTGAGCACAGCGGTCGCTACGAATACGTCGCAACGCGCCTGGTCACAGACGGTGCCGCGGTGTACGCGATCGACCACATCGGTCACGGTCTCAGCAGCGGCGAGCGGGTCCTGATCGACGACTTCGAGACCGTGGTCGACGACGTCCGCCTCCTCGAGCTGACCGCGCGGCGCGAGCATCCGGACCTTCCCGTCGTGCTGGTCGGCCACTCGATGGGCGGAATGATCGCCGCCCGCTACGCGCAGCGCTACGGTGCCGATCTCGCCGCCGTGGTGCTCTCCGATCCGGTCCTCGGCACGTGGGCCACCGTCGACACACTGCTCGCTGCGCCCGAAATACCCGACACGCCGATCGATCCGTCCACCCTCTCGCGGGATCCGGACGTCGGGCGTGCCTACGTGGAAGACCCTCTCGTCTGGCACGGCCCGTTCAAACGCCGCACCGTCGAAGCGCTGAAGATCTGCCTGGACACCATCGGCGGCGCCGGGCCGATCGACACGGTGCCGGTGTTGTGGCTGCACGGAGAGGACGATCGGCTCGTCCCGATCGACGGTACGTCGGCGGGTTGGTCGACCTTCGCGGGCAGCGGTTCGTCCTCGAAGATCTATCCGGGCGCGCGGCACGAAATCTTCAACGAAACGAACCGCGACGAGGTGCTGAGCGACGTCCTCGATTTCGTGCACCGCCACCTTCCGGCTACGTGAAGCGGCGGCTCCGGCCCCTACATACACGCTGAAGGATTGACTCCGGGCCATAACGGTTATCCCACCTCCGGGCGCGACACCCCACCTGGCCCGTCACGGAAGGAGGCGACCTCCATGAATGATGAGAACACGTCCGACAAGGCCCGCGAAGGATTACTGGACTCGATCAAAGGCAAGGCGAAAGAAGTCGCAGGTGCCGTGACCGGCAACGACTCGCTCACCGCCGAGGGCCGGTTCCAGCAGGCAGAAGCGCAGGAACGCCGAGACGCCGAAACCGGCGAGGCCCTGGCCCGGGAACAGACCAAGGAAGCCGCCGAGGAACTGGGCGAGGTCCGCGAAACAGCCGAAGACGAACGCGACGCCGTGCGCCGCAGCGCGGAAGCCTCCAAGCAGGCGGTACGCCACGAGGGGGAAGCGCAGAAGCGCGTCGCCGAGCAGGAGGAGCAGCAGCGTCTCGAAGCGCGACGCGCCGCGGCCACCAGGGAAGCGCAAACCGAAGAGGCCCGCGCCCGGGTCCGCGCCGATGCCTCGGCAGCCGGCGCGAGCGCGGCGGTCGCTCAGGCCGGCGAAGAACACCGTGAAGCGGTCGACGACGCCGCCGAGACCCGCCGCCGAGCCGAGGAGGAGCGGCGGAAAGCCGACGCCCTCGGCGAGGTCCTCGACGAAACGGACCGCTGAGGGTCCTTGCCCACCACGATGTACAGAGCACCGAGCAATGCAGAATCGGAGACACCCATGAACCTCGTCGAGTTGCCCCGCACCGTATTGCGACTGCAGTACCGCGTCGCCAGATTCCCGTTGGCATTGATCGAACAGCAGATGAAGTATCTGCCCGCGGAAGCCCCGGCCCGCCAGATGTACGAACGCGGTCTGGGCGCGCTCGACGGCCTTGTCGGCGGTGTGCTGGGTGACGACAAGATTGCGCAACGCGGCACTGCCGCGGCCGAACGCGCCGATGCCGTCGCCCGAGCGGAGAAGCTCGAGCGGGAGGCTGCTGCACGGAAGGAAGCCGCCGATGCCGAACTCCGCGAGGAGCGGGCGCGCGCCGCCGACCAGCAGCGTGCCGCGCAGGAAGCCGAGAAGCGCGAGGTGGAGCAGGCCCGCATCCGCGAGCAGGAGCGTAAGCGCACCGCCGCGCGCGAGGCCGAGGAGCGCAAAGCGAAGGCCGCACAGCGCGCCGAGCAGCAGGCGAAGCAGCGTGAGCAGGCCGCCGAGGCCGAAGCGAAGAAGAAGCAGGCCGACATTGCAGAGGCCGAGAAGCAGGCTTCCGAGCCGGCCAAGATCGATCTGAAGGAGGCCGTCGCCAAGCAGCTCGAGGCCAAGGAGGCCGAAGAGCGCGCGGACAACCTCGACAAGATGGCCGATAAGGAAAAGGCGAAGCGGCAGAACTGAAACGGCTCGCGTAGGTGAGGCTGCCGTCTCACAGCAACGGACCCCGGCGATTCGATCGCGCCGGGGTCCGTTGCTTGTGTCGGGGTCGAGGCCGGCTGTTTTGCCGACGTCGGACCTATTTCACGACATTGACCATTTTCCCGGGTACCACGATCACCTTGCGCGGCGCGGCAGCTCCCAGCATCTCGACGATCTTTTCGTCTGCCAGCGCTGCCGCCTCGATGGCATCGGGCTTCGCATCGGCCGGAACCGTGATGCGGCTACGGACCTTGCCGTTGACCTGGATCGGGTACTCGACGGTGTCCTGCACGAGCCACCTGTCCTCGGCCACGGGGAACGGGCCGTGGGCCAGGGACTCGGTACGACCGAGCCGCGACCACAGCTCTTCCGCGAGGTGCGGGGCGACCGGGGCGAGCATCAGCACCAGCGGCTCGACGGCGCTTCGGGGGGCACCGGCGGGGTACTGCTTGGTGAGGTGGTTCGTGTACTCGATGAGCTTGGCGACGGCGGTGTTGTCGCGCAGGTGCGCGTAGTCGTCGGAGACGCCCGCGATGGCCTTGTGCAGAGCCCGCAACGTGTCTTCGCCCGGATCGTCCTCGGTGACCCGCAGCTCGCCCGTTTCCTCGTCGATCACGAGCCGCCACGCGCGCTGCAGGAATCGCTGGGCACCGACGACATCCTTCGTCGCCCAGGGTCGCGACTGGTCGAGCGGACCCATCGACATCTCGTACACACGGAGGGTGTCGGCGCCGAAGTCTTCGCAGATCTGGTCGGGCGCAACAGCATTCTTGAGGGACTTGCCCATTTTGCCGTACTCGCGGTTGACTTCCTGCTCACCGTCGGGCCCGGTCCAGTAGAACTTGCCGTCCCGCTCGACGACCTCCTCGGCCGGCACGTACACACCGCGCGAATCGGTGTAGGCGTAGGCCTGGATGTATCCCTGATTGAACAGGCGGCGGTACGGCTCGGACGAGGTGACATAGCCGAGATCGAAGAGCACCTTGTGCCAGAACCGAGCGTAGAGCAGGTGCAGCACGGCGTGTTCGACGCCGCCGACGTAGAGATCGACGCCGCCCGGGTCGTTCGGACCGTGCAGTTCGGGGCGCGGTCCGGTCCAGTACGCCTCGTTCTCCATGGCGCAGAACTCGTCCGAATTGGTGGGGTCGATGTACCGCAACTGGTACCAGGAGCTGCCCGCCCACTGCGGCATCACGTTGGTGTCGCGGGTGTAGCGCTGCAGCCCGTCGCCGAGGTCGAGTTCGACGTCGACCCAGTCGGTGGCCTTGGCAAGCGGCGGGGACGGCTCCGAGTCGGCGTCGTCCGGATCGAACGACACCGGCGCGTAGTCTTCGACCTCCGGAAGTTCCACCGGCAGCATCGATTCCGGCAGCGCATGGGCAGCGCCGTCGGCGTCGTAGACGATGGGGAACGGCTCGCCCCAGTAGCGCTGGCGCGCGAACAGCCAGTCGCGCAGCTTGTACTGGATGGTGCCCGTTCCGGACCCGGACTCCTCGAGCTTCGCGATGATCGCCTTCTTCGCGTCGGCGACATCGAGCCCGTTCAGGTGGTCGGAGTTCACGAGCACACCGTCGCCGGTGTACGCCTCCGTCGTGACGTCGCCGCCGGAGATGACTTCGCGGATCGGCAGCCCGAACGCGGTCGCGAATTCCCAGTCGCGCTGGTCGTGGCCGGGTACGGCCATGATCGCGCCGGTGCCGTAGCCGGTGAGCACGTAGTCGGCGATGAAGATCGGCAGTTTCTCGCCGTTGACCGGGTTGACGGCGTAGGCCCCGACGAACACACCGGTCTTGTCCTTCGACTCCTGACGGTCGAGGTCGGATTTGGCGGCGATCGAAGCCCGGTAGGCGGCAACGGCTTCGGTGGGTGATGCCGCTCCGCCGGTCCAGCGCGCGTCGACATCGACGGGCCAGGACGCGGCGACGATCTCGTCGACCAGCGCGTGCTCGGGGGCGAGCGTGACGTAGCTGGCACCGAACAGGGTGTCGGGGCGAGTCGTGAACACCTCGATATTCGAATCATGTTCGTCGACAGCGAACTTCACTTGCGCGCCGTGCGAGCGTCCGATCCAGTTGCGCTGCATGGCCTTGACCTTGTCGGGCCAGTCCAGGTATTCGAGGTCGTCGATGAGCCGATCGGAGTACGCGGTGATGCGCATCATCCACTGCCGCAGGTTCTTCCGGAACACCGGGAAATTACCGCGCTCGGACCGGCCGTCGGCGGTCACTTCTTCGTTGGCGAGGACCGTGCCCAACCCGGGGCACCAGTTGACGAGAGAATTGGACCGGTACACCAGACGGTACGAGTCGATCACCGCGGCGCGGTCACTCTCGGTGAGCGCTGCCCAGTCGCGGCCGTCGTCGAGAGAGCGCGTGCCGTCGGCGAATTCGGTCTCGAGTTCGGAGATGCGCCGGGCCTTGCCGGCAGCGGTGTCGTACCAGGCGTTGTAGATCGTGAGGAAGATCCACTGCGTCCAGTGGTAGAACTCGACGTCGGTCGACGCGACGGAGCGGCGTTCGTCGTGTCCGAGCCCGAGGCGGCCGAGCTGCCGCTTCATGTTCGCGATGTTCGCTTCGGTCGTCGTGCGCGGATGCGTACCCGTCTGTACCGCGTACTGCTCGGCGGGCAGACCGAACGCGTCGTAGCCCAGCGTGTGCAGCACATTGCGGCCCTGCATGCGGTGGAACCGCGCGTAGACGTCGGTCGCGATGTAGCCGAGCGGGTGACCGACGTGCAGACCCGATCCGGAGGGGTACGGGAACATGTCCTGCACGAACAGCTTGTCGGCGGGCACCTCGCCCGCGAGCTCTCCCACCGGATTGGGCGCGTGGAAGGTGCCGCGCTCGCGCCACAGCTCCTGCCAGCGCTGCTCGATCTGCCCGGCGAGGTCGGCGGTGTACCGATGCTGCGGGGTCGCGTCGGACGGCGGTGTGGAGGACTGATCGGGACGGGTCACGGTGATCGCTATCTACTCGGCCGGCGTTTGTGGGCTTCAACCAGGGTAGAACGTGCCGGCACCCGACCGAAGCGGTGGCCACGACCGGCGCGTAT
>NZ_JAUZMZ010000016.1:0-48293 GCF_036327435.1 Rhodococcus chondri
TCTTCACCTGCGAAGTGCCTTCCCGCCTGCGTGATGGAACCCTAGAGAAGTCCCATTATGCCCTGCAGGACAGGCGCTTTCGCTTATCTACATGCTCGGATCGGTGAACAACCACGAATTTTCCAGGCTAGTACGTCGACGCCGCCCGGTGGCTCGCCCGATCAGAAGGGGGGCGCGTCGCAGCCCATGAGCATGCCGGAGCGCAGAGGCCACCGGGACACCCGCCGAAGCAAAGACGATCAGACCGATTGCCCAGTATTCTCGGGTCGGACACAATGCCGGTAAGTCCTTCGTAGCGGGATTTTGCCTCCGCGGATCGAGAACCCGCCCTCGCGGGTAAACTGCCGATCCGATTGCAGACTCGGGCTGGCGGCTTACGACCCTGCTGGCCTGATCTCGTCGATCAGCCCCCACCGCAGAGCGTCCGTCGCGTTAATCGGCACCGCCGTGACAAATAGGTGCAATGCCCGCCACCTGCCGATTCTGCGCGGAATGCTTACGGTGCCACCGGCTCCCGGGATGAGCCCCATGGCCACTTCCGGGAGCCGGAACATCGTGCCGGGCTCCGCCACCACCCTCCCGGCGAACGCAGGTATCTCGATACCAGCGCCGATACAATGACCGTGCAAGTGCACTTCGATTCGATCGGCCAGCTGCGCAACGAGCCGTCCTGCTCCCCCACGCGTGCGGATCAGGTGAGCAAGAGTGATATCGGGGGTGCGCCCGAACTCGTCGAGGTCACCACCCGCACAGAACGACGAACCCACCCCCTCGAGCACCACCTGCTCAATACTGTCGTCGAGTACCACGAGCCGCAGACCCTCCACCAGAGCGTCACGTAGTGCGGTCCCGTACGCATTACGCCGATCGGGGCGGTTGAGGGTGATGCGCAGTACGTCACCGTCGCGCGCGATCAGCACCGGTTCGTCGCACGGCGGCGGCAGCGGCCGCGACCCGCGTTCGGTGAGCCACGCCGCGAATTCGGGCCCACCCTGCAACATGGAATATGCGAAGGACTCGACATCGATCGCTGCGGGTGCTGCCAGAGTCTCCGACGCTCGTAACACCTGTCGTAGCGTGAGCGCCGCCTGAGGGTTCTTCTCGACCGCGTCGGTGAACGCGGCAATAGCCGCGTGGGGATCGGCGGTCTCTACCACACCACGCGACACCGCACGGGGAGCATAGGTGAGATCAAGTGCATCAATCAACGGTGCGAGGTCCGCTCGCACCTCCCGAGTGGAGCGCCCGATCAAGAGCCGGTCCGCCAAGGCAGCCTGCTCGACCGCCCCCTCGAGGCCGCCAACAGGAGCCTCGTCCAGGTCGACGACGAGCCACGGATTGCTCACCACACCACCCTCGGCGAGGAGCGGCTCTCCCGCCGCGTCTTTCGTCAGATCGGCGACGGAAAGGGTCCCTGGTCGTGCCGTATTCATACGTTTTCCGTCCTCATGCTCTAACCGGTAGGTGCCGCAACGACTGCATCCCCTCGATCTGCTGTCTCTCGTAGGGAAGAGCACCTACGCGAACCGAACGGCGATGCCCGAGGTCCACAGCATCCGGTGGCTCACCAGCACAGGTCGGAGAGCCGTCACGTTACCAACCTCCGTCGCCGCGGTCCGACCACAGGCGCTTCGATCGCCCCGAGCCCGAGAGGCAGCACAACATCTCCAGGTCACCGCATCATCAGGGTTCCGCCATCTATCGGGAAAACCTGACCCGTCATGAATCGGGCTCCCTCGTTGGAGAGGAACGCCATCACCGGAACGAAATCTCTCTCGACGTCGCCGAGCTTCCCTCCTAGCGGCACCGCGGTGGCCATGTAGGCGTCGTGTGCCGCCAATTGTTCTGCGGTCATCGACGCGCGGGTCTTGTCGTACATGGGTGTCCAAATGGCAGGAGCAATGGCGTTGACAGTGACGCCGTACTTGGCCCATTCCTGCGCTGCCGTTCGGGTCCAGGCGATCACAGCTCCCTTGCTCGCCGAGTATGCAGCCTTGTTCTTAAGGCCTTGAACACCCGCAGCGGACGCGAAGTTGATTATTTGTCCACCGTCGTCCTTCAGATAACGGAAGGCTGCTTGGTTGGTGAGGAACGTGCCCGTCGCGTTGATGTTCATGACGCGATTCCAGGTCTCGAGTGGAATTTCCTCTGCCGCGCCCCCGGGAGCAATACCCGCTGCGTGGATCAATACGTCGAGGCCGCCCAGGGTATCGACGGCCTGTGCTACCGCCTTCTCGACCGACTGCTGGTCCGCCACATCGCATTGCACGAATTGCGCTTTGCTCTCCTCTGCGATCTCCCGCCCCTGACGTTCTGAGATGTCGAGGGACACCACTTCGGCGCCGAGGCCGGGGAAAGCCCGTACCAGGCCCTCTCCCATCCCACTGGCGCCGCCTGTGATGATGATGCGCCTATCCTTCAGTGTTTCGAGCATCCAAATTTCCTGTTCTCGGGAGTTGTCGACGTAGCGCCCACAGCACATTTTGGTTCACGACATCTTTGCGATCACGTCCCGACCGAAGCGTTCGAGGGTCTCCGGCTCCGCGAAATCATGGAACCGAAGAACAAACAGCTCCACGCCGTTCTCACGTTCTGCGTTCAGTTGATCGACCAGCATGTCCGCTGTTCCGACAAGCGGTGCACCCCAACTCTGCGCGGGCATTCGGCGTGCGGTCGCGGCCACCACCTCCGGAAGTTGCTCGATGTCGTGCGCGAACCCCACTGCGTACTGCGCCGAGATCCGTGCTTGTCCGCGCAACGGCGCCAACTCGTCGATCCGGTGCCGAGCACTTCCCAGACAGTTCCACCAGTCTGCGTGGTCCGCCACGAGCGGCATTGTCAGTTGCTTGCCTCCACCGCCGATATGGACCGGAATGCGGCTTTGTACCGGAACAGGCAAACCGTACGCGCCACGAAGCCGGAAATGCCGGCCGTCGTAGTCGAATGGCTCTCCCACACACATTTTCCGGAAGATCTCGAGGGTTTCCCCGAGCGCCTCCGCACGTTCACGCCGCGACCCGACCGGGATGCCGAACATATCGAATTCCGCTTCGACCGAGCCCCAGCCGAGCCCGAGGTCGAGTCGCCCGGCGCTGATGTTGTCCACCGTGGCTGCCATCTTTGCCAGCAGTGCGGGATGGCGGAGCGGGTTGCATCCCACCAGGTGTCCGAGCCGAATTGTGGATGTGGCGCCGGCGAGTGCAGTGAGCAATGTCCAGCTCTCGAGGCTGTCGGTCGGTTTGCCGCCGGGCGAGTACAGATGATCCATGAGCCAGAACGAATCGAATCCCGCACGCTCGGCCGCGAGGGCGCGAACCCGCATCCCGTCGAAGCCGATACGGAACTGCGGTACGAAGACTCCAAATTGCACAGACATCGACGGCTCTCCTGTTTCTCGATGCGTCAGAAAGGCAGGTACCCGCCTTCGGCGCTGCCGGACCGTTCACGGCTGGCCCGGAAGCAACCGGAGGAACAGTGCCTCGGCGTCTGCCGTGACCTCGGACCCGTGCGACAAGCGGCCCGATACCCACGTCTTGCGACCGTCGATCCGGTCGATGGTCGCTTCTACCAACAGCGGGGTGTAGATCGGGGTGATCCTGCGGTAGTTGACTTTCAGAAACGCCGTGCGCGAGTGTGGTTGTCCCTTCGCGCTGACGAACATGCCGAGAAAGTCGTCGAACAACAGCGGGATCGTCCCACCGTGGACCGCACCGTTTCCACCGAGGTGTACATCACTGAACTCGAGGCGCGCGCAGAAGACCCGCTGGTCGAGGTGCTCAACATCGAACGGCACCAGGGTCGGATGGCCGCGCGAACTCATCCCGGTCCGCCACGACGCACGGTTCGCCTCGACCGGCTGCCGGACAGATTCCAATCGGTCGGCTAGGGAACGGAACTCGGTTCGCAACGCCGCTGTCAATTCCTGATCGGGCGCCGAAGCACACAGTGCAGCATGCATTCGACGGAACTCGGCGATGAGGGTTTCGAATTCGATCCCGCCCTTGCTGACCGCAGCATCCGTCCCGACCTGTCCGGTCATCCCTTCTCCGCCGATCCGGAAGGGGACAGTTGCAGTCCCGTGGGCACGGTTCCGATGATTCCGTTCTGCTCGAGTGCTGCCAGTTCGTCGTCGTCGAGTCCGAGTTCACCGCCGAGAATTTCCCGATTGTGCCGCCCGAGCGTGGGCGTACCGCTGCGGTGGGAGCGCTCGGGTCCGACGGAGAATCTCATGGGCCAGCCCTGGTACCAGTCGGGGCCGGCGTCATCGTGGTCGAAGGTTTCGTAGTACTTCCGATGCGACAGTTGGGGGTCCTGCAGATAATCACTGCTGACGGCGACCTTGGCTGCGGGAACGCCGTTGTTCGACAGAAGTTTCGTCAGGTAGGCCACGTCATGCAGCGATGTGATGTCGGCCAACAGAGCGTCGAGCCGATCATGTGCTGCATGACGGCCTTCCGGTGTGGCAAAGTCCGGATCCCCGAAGCGGTCCGGGCCGAGTGCCTCGAGCAGTGCGTTCCACTCTGCGTTGTCGCGCACCGATAGGGCGATCCAGCCGTCGGTCGTGGGGTACACGCCCTGCGGCGCAGCCGAGACGCTCCGATTTCCGACGCGATGCCGAATCTCCCCTGTCATCGAATGGTGAATGACCGGTTCCGGGCACGCAGTTGCTCCGACCTCGATCTGGCATACCTCGACCAATTGTCCACCGCCACCTCGACGCCGATGTTCCAGGGCGGCGAGCGTCGCGACGACCCCGTGCATCGCGACAAGCGGATCGGTGTAACCGCCGGGAGTCTGCGGTTTCCCGCCGGGCGGGCCACTGATATAGGACTGTCCGGCTACCTGTTCGAACGCGTTGCCCCAGCCGACGTAGCCGCGCCAGGGTCCTTCGAGGCCGTACCCCGGCATGCGAACCATGACGATATTCGGGTTGATGTCGCGAACGCGGTCCCAGCCGAAGCCGAGTGTCTCGATCACGCGCGCCGAATAGTTCTCCAGGAGGACGTCCGCGGAGGCGAGGAGTTGCTCGAGCAGTTCCCGACCCTCGTCACGGGTGAGGTCCAGTGTGAGTGACCGTTTGTTGAGGTTGACCGCTCGGAAGCGACCGAACTCGTACCATCGGGGGCCGAGCGCGGGCCCGGACATGTTGAATCGGAAACCGTCCGGCCGCTGCAGGGATTCGATCTTGACGACGTCTGCGCCCATCGCACCGAGGTACGTGCCACACGCGCCACCAGCCCAGAAGGTGCCCAGGTCCAGGACTCGCACTCCTGCCAGCGGACGCTGCGGGTCGGCTCCCGGTGTGACTGCGCGCGGCAGGCGACGCGGCCAAGGCGCGGCGAGCACCTCGGCGGTGTGCTCACCCAGCCGCGGCGCGGGCCGGTGCCACTGTGCGGGACTCCCGGACAGTCGCCACGGGAAGGACGGGTGAAGAAACTCCCCGTGCCGGGAGCCGGCACGGGTAAAGAACTCGCGTTCGGTCCACTGCGCGCTCCGCACGATGGATGCACCGTCGTAAACCGGGACGGCAGGGATACGCAAGGCCTGACACAGTTCGACGACATCCTCGGCACGCTGGTCTGCAAGCCACGCGTCGACACGGGCCTCGAAGCCCACGCGGTCCGGCCCCCCGGTACGCAGCGCGTCCTGCTTGTCGGCGTACTCCTCCGCGTCGACGAGCGAGCACACGTCACGCCACTGCTGTCCGGTGAGAACGTTGATGCCGACCCACCCGTCGGCGCACGGTTTGACACCGAGGAGCACATGGCCGGGGCTGTTCGGACCTCGACCCATCCTGGACAGGACACCATTGGTGAGGACCGGGAACGACGTCGTGGAATGCGCGCACTCGAGAAGCGAGGTGTCCACATCGCTCCCGCGACCGGTGACGCGGGCGGTCTCGACCGCGGTGAGGATTCCCACCGCCAGGTAGGTGCCCGCGATGAAGTCCAGGTAGGCGCCGCCGACCTGGGTAGGCGGCGAGGACGCGCCGCCGCGGGCAGAGACCCAGCCCGCCCGGGCCTGAAGGGTCAAGGTGGAGGCGGGCAGGTTCGCATCCGGGCCGTCCTGGCCGAAGTCCGAGAGCCGAGCGATCACCAGGGCCGGATTGTTCTCGCGCAGCAGTGCAGGCGCCAAGCCACGTTCCTCGAGTCCGCCAGGGCCGAAATTCTCGACCAGAATGTCGGCGCCCGTGACGAGTTCGCGGACCCGGTCGATCTCGGACGGGTCGAGCACGATGCCGCGTTTGTTGGCCGAGACGTACCCGAACACACCGCCGTCGGTGTGCGCGGAGTCGTCGGAGCGGAACGGGCCTTCCCGGCGAAGAGGATCACCCTGCGGGTCTTCCACCTTGACGACATCGGCTCCGAGGTCGGCGAGCAGTCGCGCCGCGAAGGGCGCGGCGATGCCGGTGGCGAGCTCGACGACGCGCAGACCGTCGAGCGCTCCGACACTCACGACGACGCTTCCAGCAACTCGCCGAGACGGCCCAGATGCCATTGCGCGGAGCCGAGCCGAAGTTCGGTATTTTTTGCCCACAACAGATACCGGTGCACCGGGTAGTCCAGCGCAACCCCGATTCCTCCGTGCAGTCGTTGAGCAGTACCGGTGACCCGGGCCGAGCCCTCCGACGCCCAGAACTTGGCGATGGAGACTTCTCGCTCGGCCGGCAATCCACGGTCCAGCCGCCACAGCGCCTGAAACGTCGTCACGCGGATGGCTTCCGTATCGATGAACGCTTCTCCCGCATGGACCTTGACCGCCTGGAACGTCGCGATCACCCGTCCGAATTGCTCACGCTCGTTGGTGTAGTCCGCAGTCAGACGGAGCGCACCCTCACACACTCCGAGCAGTAGAGCTGAGGATCCCGCGACAAGTCTTTGCCAGACCCACTGCAACGCAGAATGGTTCGGGTCCAGACCGGAAATCACCTCATCGGGAGCCACCACGACCCCGGTAAGGGTAACTGTGGCGTCGGGTTCTCCGTTGGTGGTGTCCTGCGCGGTCGTCGCTACGCCTTCGGCATGCGGATCGACAAGCACCAGGACTGTGCCGTCGGCTGCGTCCGCGGCGACCAGGATCCGGTCGGACTGCTCCGCCCACGGGACCGACGGGAGCGCTCCGTCGAGGATCCAGCCCTCGCCGTCGCGGCGGGCTGTGGGGTGGGAACTGCGCTCGGTGAGGTCGATACCGACAGTCAGGATCCGGGAGCCGTCGACCAGGCCGGGCAGCCACGTTCGGCGTTGGGTCTCGGAGCCGAAACGATCGACCGCAAGCGCCGCAACCGTCGAATACAGCACCGGCACGCGGGCGAGTCCGCGACCGCATTCGGCAAGCACGAAGCCGAACTCGACGAGACCCAGCCCGCTGCCGCCGACGTCCTCCGGTAATGCAATACCGAGCAGACTCGCGTCGGCGAGGGCGGTCCACAACTGTGTGTCCGGCCATTTCGGGGCAGACGCATCCCGTGATGCGACCACTGTGGCGGTCAACTCGCGTACCGCAACCTGTTCCTTGGTGGGCGCGAAATCCATGGTCAGTCCTCGTCTTCCGATGTAATCGATCTACTGCGACGGATACTCATCGCTTCGTGCGAACCATGCCCAGCGCCGATGTCGAGATCATCTCCAGCAGCATGTCGTTGTTACCGCCACCGAATGTGCCCACGACCGCGCCGCGATACGCGGTCTCGACTCGTCCGTGCAGCACAGCGGCCGGAGATCCGTTTCGCAGGGATCCTGCATGACCGAGCACCTCGAGCAGGTCGGCAGTTGCCTCGATGAGCATCTCGGTGCCGTACACCTTCGATACTGCCGCGTCGTGCGGGGTGAGCGCACCGCCGCCGTTGGCCAGTGCAACCATGCGCCAGTTGAAGAGTTTCATCGCCTCGAGCCGCGCGTCGATCCGTGCGAGCAGGTGACGTACCCACGGCGTGTCGATCAGGCGGCCACCGCCCGGCGTCTCGGCCGCAACGGCCCACTCCCCGACCTCTTCGGCGAGGCCGAGAATCCAACCACGCGACGCCGCGAGCGCGACACGCTCATGGTTGAGCTGGGTGGTGATCAACCTCCAACCGTCGTTCTCGTCCCCAACACGATTCGCCACCGGGACGCGCAGGTTCGAGTAGTACGTCGATGTCGTCGCCCGCACGCCGTCCTCGGCGATCGTCGGTAGCGGTGTGACCTCGAACCCGGGACTGTCGGTGGGCACAATGAAGATCGACAGGCCCTTGTGCTTGGGTGCGGCCGGATCGGTGCGGGCGGCAAGCCAGATGTAGTCGGACACCGCGCCACCGGTGGTGAAGATCTTGTTGCCGTCGATGACGTACTCGTCGCCGTCGCGCACGGCCCGGGTCTGCAACGACGCGAGGTCCGTGCCGGAGGCGGGCTCGGTGTACCCGACCGCGAAATCGATCTCGCCACTCAGGATCGCCGGAAGGTACCGTTGCTTCTGTTCCTCGGTTCCGTAGGTCATCAGGGTCGGTCCGACGGTGTTTAGCGCGAGCATCGGAATGGGTACGCCGGCGCGCTTGGCTTCGTCGAAGAACACGAACTGTTCGAGTTCGGAACGACCTTGGCCGCCGTACTCGACCGGCCAGCCGATCCCGAGCCAGCCGTCGCGGCCGAGTTTTCCGGAGATCTCCATCAGTCGGTCCCGGCTAAAGATCTCTTTGCTGGAGCGTTCTTCGGCAGTCACCAACTCTGTGAAGTAGGCGCGCAACTCGTCCCGGAGGGCCAGCATGCTTTCGGTGAAAGCGATGTACATCGCAACCTCCATTCCCGCGCTAACCGCGAATCAGCGTCTCACTCATCAACTCGATGTCGCCCACGAAATCGTCATAGCTGCGGCTCGATGGCTCGATCGTGATCCAGGTGACGCCGGCCTCGCGATACTCGTCCAGTCGCGGTGCCAGTTCGGCACAGAACGTAGCGTTGTCGGCGGTGCGGAGCAGCTCCTTCTCGAACGGCACGAAGCTCACGTCCATGTCCGGCTTGCCCATCTCGGCGCGACGCTTGTTCTGCGCCGTGATCAGAGAACGAAGCGTGTCGATGTTCTCGAGAGCCGGGGTGCGGGTGATTTCGGCCGTGCGCGTGTTCTGTGCCATGGGCATCCATCCGTCTCCGGACTCGACGGCACGGCGTTGCGCCGCCTTGCTGTTGCCCCCGATCCAGATGGGCGGGCCACCGATCTGTGTGGGCAGCGGAAGCGAAATATGGTTGCTCACGGCAAATTCCGAGCCCGTGTGCTCGGTTCCTGCCCACGTGGCCCGCATCGCGGCGATAGCCTCGTCCAGCAGTTTGCCGCGTCGCGCGAAATCGGCTCCGAGCGCATCGAATTCCGGTTTCAGATATCCGGCAGCCATTCCGAGGGTCAGGCGACCGCCGGACAGGACATCGAGGCTCGACGCCGATTTTGCACCGAGGTAGGGGCTGCGGTATCCGGCGACCATCACGTAGGTGATGAGGCGAATCCGCCGGGTCGCCTCCGCGGCCATACTCAGGGAGACGAACGGATCGAAGGCATGGTGCCCTCCGTCGGCCAGCCAGTCCTTGTCCGGGTAGGGATGCTCGCTCATCGAGAAGCCGTCGAAGCCGGCGTCCTCGATGAGTCGCGCGGCCTTTCCGAGACTGCCGTCCCCGATCCACTGCGGATAGTGTTTGACCGCGCGCATCGGGAACATCAGATTGAATTTCAGCGTCATGGTGTGTCTCTTCCTGTCAGCGCAGCAACTCGCGGGCGATGACGACGCGCTGCACCTCGGTGGCGCCCTCGCCGAGACGCTTGACGCGCAGGTCGCGGTACCAACGTTCGAGCGGCAGTTCGTCGGACAGGCCCAGCGCACCGTGGATTTGGATGCACCGGTCGAGAATCTTGAATGCGGCTTCGGTGCCGTACATTTTCGACACCGACGCATCGACCTTGACGTCCTTGCCGAGATCGGCATTCCATGCGGCCTGGTACATCAGCAGCCGTGCCGCGCGCAGTTCCACCTCGCACTCGACGAGCATCCATTGGATGCCCTGCTTGTCGGCGAGCTTGCCACCAAACACGTCGCGGTCCTTGGCCCACCGACATGCCATGTCGAGGGCTTGCTGTGCGATTCCTATGGGTCCCGCGGCGTACATGATTCGGCCGTAGACGAGGAAGTCGCTCGCCAGGGCGAAGCCCTTGCCCTCCTCCCCGATCAGGTTGCCGACCGGGATCCGCACGTCCTCGAAGTGCACCTCGTACGGAGCGAACGACGCCATGACGTTGATACGACGGAAAGACACTCCGGGGGTGTCTTTTTCGACGATGAAGCACGAGATCCCCCCGCGGCCTTCACCGGTGCGTGCGTACACGACGCCCCAGTCTGCATTCTCCGCGTGACTCGTCCACATCTTGCTGCCGTTGAGCACGTAGTGGTTGCCGTCACGGACTGCCTTGAGCTGGATGGCGCGTGCCGGATCGGAGCCGCCGGATGCCTCGCTGATCGAGGTGTAGGCTTTGGTCGCCGTGCCGTCGATGATCGGCTGGGCAAACTTCGCAAACTGCTCGGGTGCCGCCTTGAACATCACACTCGGCGGGTTGCCACCAAAGGCTCCGAGTGCCGGGAAAAAGGCTCCCATACGGCATTTGGCAGCTTCTTCGGCGACGATAACCTGACCCAAGACGCTCAAGCCCGCACCGCCGTACTCGGCCGGAGTTTGCATGGCCCACAGGCCGAGCGTGCGTGCCTTCTCCTGAAGCAGCAGCAACCGTTCGCGGGGCAGGCCCGCGGCGTCGTGCGGGAGAGTGTCCTCGAGCGGATGCACCTCGGTCGCCATGAACCGGCGCACGGTGTCGCGCAGCATGCGGAACTCTTCGGGCAGTTCCCAGGCACCTGTGATCGACGTGTCTTCGACGGTGGTCACGAGACTCCCTCTAGACGGTCGAGCCGAAGCGGCGAGCGCGGGCGTTCGCGAGCTGCGGTTCGTGGTTCGCGTCGTACTGTTCGATCCAGTCCTGCGGGAGCTTGCTCCATGCCTCTCCGATACGCAGGCGTCCCCCGTCGTGGAGGATCTCGGCGCCGACGACGTCACCGACGAAGATGGTGCTCTCCTGCACGTCGAGCGACCCGGTGACGCGGGCCTCGACGTAGCTGTGGGCATCGAGAAGGATGGGTGCTCCAGTGACACCCGTCTTGGTCCGCAGCTTCGAGATCTTGTCGCCGTCGCGGCCGGAGCTGCCGCCCAGGGTCATGAGGATCTCGAGGGACTTCTCGATCTGGTCGTCCTCGGCACTGAGCATGTGCATCACGAAGATCCCGGATTCGAGCACCATGTCGTGCGTCTTGTTGTATTTGGTGAGACTGATGGTGGCGCGAGGAGCCTCGGGAATGATGCTGGCCGACCCCGCGGACAACGACATGAGACCGTTGGCGAATCCACCGTTGACCGTGGTGATGGCAACCGGGAACGGACGCAGGCCGGCAAGAGCGCGGTTCGCGGCATCGGTATCGAAGGTCATGGAACTCTCATTTCGTTGTCGGAACGGATGGGACGTGGCGTTGCTAACGGGACGGGGTTAGGGCCCTAGGAAGAGACCGGGTTCAGGAAACAGTCCACGTGTTGTTGCCGTGGAGAACCTGCTGCAGATCCGCCGTTTCGGTCTCCTTTGCGCGGACGACCTGCTCACGGGCGGCGTCGTCGTAGGTGGAGCGCACAACCTGACGCACGATTCCGGTCACGGTGTAGTTGAGGCCCTGGTCCGACAACCGCGACAGCGCATAGGCGTATTCGGGGTCGTCGGTGTGCGCGTCGTGGACGATGATATGGGCCGGGTCGACGTCGCTCGTTCGAGCGACACTCAAACCGAAACCTTTGCGCACCAAGCAGAGTCCTCCGTCGGCGCCGAACACGACGGGTTCGCCGTGCCGCACGTGGATCAGTCGCGACTCCGCCCCGTCCTTGCGGAGAGCGTCGAACGACCCGTCGTTGAAGATCGGGCAGTCCTGCAGGATCTCGACGAATGCGGAACCACGGTGCTGGGCGGCCGCGAGCAGAACCTCGGTCAACCCGGCGCGGTCGGAGTCGAGTGCGCGTCCCACGAAGGTCGCTTCTGCGCCGATCGCCAGCGACATCGTGTTGAACGGTGCGTCGATCGATCCCATGGGCGTCGACTTGGTGACCTTGCCGACTTCCGAGGTGGGCGAATACTGTCCCTTGGTCAACCCGTAGATCCGGTTGTTGAACATGAGGATTCGCATGTTTACGTTGCGTCGCAGCGCGTGGATCAGGTGATTGCCACCGATGGACAGGGAGTCGCCGTCACCGGTGACGACCCACACCGACAGATCCGGTCGGGTGACGGCCAATCCGGTTGCCAGGGTCGGGGCACGGCCGTGGATCGAGTGCACGCCGTAGGTCTCGAGGTAGTACGGGAACCGCGAGGAGCAGCCGATGCCCGACACGAACACGATGTTCTCGCGCTTGAGACCCAGCTGCGGGAGCATGCTGCGAACCGTGGCGAGGATGACGTAGTCGCCACATCCCGGGCACCAGCGCACTTCCTGCGAAGACGTGAAATCCTTCGCCTTCTGCGGCACGTCGGTGTGTGGTACGTCGGCGAGGGCGCTCAGGCCCAGGTCGACGCCGATACGGGTGCTCGAATCGATTCCGTTCGAGATGACACTGGTCATGGTGTTCTCCAAATCGGTGCGCGTCGTCAACGGGTGACGACAGCGGCAACGGCGGCGGGTGTCTTCGCTGCTTCGATGGCGGTCAGGGTTCCGGCGAACTCCGCGAGGAGCGCCTCGTGCAGCTCCTCGGCGAGGAACGCCATTCCGGACACCTTGGTCACGGGCTGGATGTCGGCGTCGAAGCGGGCCTTCAGCAGCATCGACAATTGGCCGAGGTTCATTTCCGGTACCACCACGCGCCGGTACTTTCCGAGGACTTTCCCGAGGTTGGCGGGCATCGGGTTCAGGTGCCTCAGGTGTGCGCGAGCGATGGTATGGCCGGAGCTACGCACCCGGCGCACGGCTTCGCCGATCGGCCCGAACGACGATCCCCATCCCAGCACCAGGATGTCGGCATCTGCGCCCGGATCGTCGACGATCAGATCCGGCACCTCGATACCGGCGATCCGCGCACCGCGCACCCGGGTCATCAGTTCGTGGTTGTCGTGGGTGTAGGAGATATCGCCGGTCCCGTTGGCCTTTTCGAGCCCGCCGATTCGATGTTCGAGTCCCGCAGTGCCGGGCACGGCCCAGTCTCGTGCCAGGGTCTCGGGATCGCGCGCGTAGGGCAGATGTGTTCCGGGCTGCTCCGCATCGTGCGGCGCAACGGCGAGGTCGGATTCGATGGTGGGCAGAGAACCGATGTCCGGGATGGACCACGGTTCCGAGCCGTTGGCGATCGCACCGTCGGACAGCAACATCACCGGCGTCCGGTAGGTCACGGCGATCCGTGCGGCTTCCACCGCTGCGTCGAAGCAATCGGCGGGCGACTGCGGCGCGACGATCGCGACCGGGGACTCACCGTTGCGCCCGAACATCGCCTGCAGCAGGTCGGCCTGTTCGGTCTTGGTGGGCAGGCCTGTGGACGGGCCTCCGCGCTGGACGTCGACGATGATGAGCGGGAGCTCGGTCATCACCGCGAGGCCGATCGCTTCGGACTTGAGCGCGACACCCGGCCCGGACGTGCTGGTCACTCCCAGGGCTCCACCGTAGGATGCCCCGATCGCTGCGCCGATGCCGGCGATCTCGTCCTCGGCCTGGAACGTCACCACACCGAATTGCTTGAGCTTGCTCAACTCGTGCAGGATGTCCGACGCGGGGGTGATCGGGTAGGTGCCGAGGAACACGTCCATACCGGCCCTCTGCCCCGCCGCGACCAGGCCGTAGGCCAGGGCGGTGTTGCCGGTGATCTGGCGGTAGGTGCCGGCGGGGAGTTTCGCCGGAGCGACCTCGTAGGTCGTGGCGAACGACTCGGTGGTCTCGCCGTAGTTCCACCCGGCCCTCAGTGCGAGCATGTTGGCTTTCGCGATATCGGGTTTCTTCGCGAACTTCTGTTCCAGGAACTCTTCGATCGCTGCCAGCGGTCGCCCGTACATCCAGGACAGGACACCGAGAGCGAACATGTTCTTGGACCGTTCGGCGTCCTTCTTGCCGATGCCGACGGATTCGACCGCGCCGATCGTCAGCGTCGCCATCGGAATGGCGTGTACGTGGTACTCCTCGAAGGCGTCGGATTCGAGGGGATTACTGTCGTACCCCACCTTCGCCAGATTGCGTTTGGTGAAATCGTCGGTGTTGACGATCAATGTGCCGCCGCGCGGCAGATCGGAGATGTTCGCCTTAAGCGCCGCAGGATTCATCGCGACCAGCACGTCCGGCCGGTCGCCGGCGGTGAGGATGTCGTACTCGGCAATCTGGATCTGGAAGCTCGACACACCGTGCAGAGTTCCCTGAGGCGCCCGGATCTCGGCGGGGTAATTCGGCTGAGTTGCCAGGTCGTTACCGAAGGCGGCAGCCTCGGCTGTGAATTGGTCACCTGCGAGCTGCATACCGTCCCCGGAGTCACCCGCAATGCGGATCACCACCTGTTCGAGCTTGGTCGCCCCTTCGGACGACCGTTGCTCCGAATCCGGAGCCATTGTCTCGGAACTCATCGTTCTATCCCGTTCCCTTCGGAAAAGCACCGTGGTCCGACGCAGTTCGCGTCAGGAAGTCGCCGAGACCGGCGGTGAACATGTCGTTGTCGTCTCCGGTGACCATGTGCCCTGCTTCACGCACATCGATCACCTCCAGATGTGTTATCAGAGAGAGCATCTCGTCGACACCGGCCTCGGACACCACGTCCGATGCCTGTCCGCGGACGAGCAGCACGGGACGAGTGATCCTCCGTGCTGCCTCCGATGCGCGCTGGCGGATTTCCTCACTGACAGGTGCGTCCGGATCCGTCGAGTCCTGAGGGGCGAGCATGGCCGGATCCCAGTGCCAGTACCAGCGGCCGTCACGCAGGCGCAGATTCTTCCGGAGGCCGTCGACGTTGCCTGCGCGCGGCGCCCCGGCTTTGTAGACAGAGACCGCCTCGGCGGCCTCCTCGAGGGACGCGAATCCGGCCGGTGCGCTTTTCATGAACTCGCGCACCCTGTGACCGCCACCCATCTCGACCGTAACGGCGATGTCCACCAGGACGAGGATCTCGGCGAGATCGGGGGCCTCCCCGAGACCGATCAGTGCAACCTTGCCGCCGAGAGAGGCCCCGATGATGGCAACCGGCAGTCCCGGATGTTCATTTCTGACGGTTTGAACAATTTTGTGGAGATCCGCCAGATGGGCCGAGACACCGTAGCTGCCGTCGACTGCCCACTCGCTGTCACCGTGCCCTCGCAGATCGATCGCATAGGCCACCCATCCGGTCTGCGCGAGGCGCGCCGCCGTGCGACGCCAGGAGTGCCGGGTCTGCGCCACACCGTGCAGGAAGAGCGCGATCCCGCGTACAGGGGTGTTGTCGTCCCCAGCCGGCCACAGGTCCCCCACCAGGGCGACCCCTGCACCCTCGAACGTTGCGCGACGCGGTGTCGACTGCATTCGCTGCACCTCCCTCACCGAAACGTCGAACCTCGTGCAAGTCGTCAGGCGCCCCGAGCGGGGTTTCATCCACCCGTTCGGGGCGCCTGAGCCCAGACTATCTGACAGTTCTGTTCATTTCTAGTGGGAATCTGTCGGAACTTCGATTACCACCGCACCGGCCTGTCCACCGCCCGCACACATTGCCGCGACACCGATACCTCCACCACGACGGCGCAGCTCATGGATAAGGGAGATCACCATGCGTGCACCGGAGGCCGCCACCGGATGTCCGAGGCTGCAACCACTACCCAGTACGTTGACGAGGTTCTCATCGATGCCGAGCTTCTTGCAGGCCGCGATCGGCACCGATGCGAACGCCTCGTTGATCTCCCACAGTGCGACGTCGCCGATTCCGACGCCTGCGCGGTCGAGCACCTTGGGGATGACATCGAGTACGGCCAGGCCCGTCCGGGCCGGGTCCACCGCCGACGCCGCCCACGCCCGCACTGTCGCAAGGGGAGTCAGCCCCTGTTCCGCCGCGAATTCACTGCCGACTATCGCCACCGCGGCGGCCGCGTCGTTGATGCCGCTTGCACTTCCCGCGGTCACGGAGAATCCCTCGATCTCGGGGTGCAGCAGCTTCAGGCCCGAGAGCTTCTCGAGCGTGCTGTCCCGCCTCGGGTGTTCGTCGGTCGTGAACTCCACACGACTACCGTCCGCCTGCAAAGCCTGGACGGGCACGATCTCTTCCTTGAAGGCGCCTGCTTCGATCGCAGCGATAGCCCGCTGGTGCGAGCGAACGGCCCACGCATCCATTTCTTCGCGGGTGATGCCGACTTCTTCGGCCGTGTTCCACCCAACGGTGATGGACATGTCCATGTTGGGGGCCTCGGCAGTGTCCGGGTGCGACGGCGGCATCCACTTCTCGGTGAATTCGTCGACTGTGCCCGGGGTTCGGAACTTCTGCCACGGCGCGGTCGACGACGAGTTGGTACCGCCGGCGATGATGGCCTTTTCGGCTCCCGCGATGATCGTCGCCGCAGCGTTACCGATCGCGGTGAGGCTCCCCGCGCAGTGCCGATTCACGGATTGTCCCGGCACCTGCAGCATTCCGGCCACGACTGCCGCGTGCCGCGCGATGTCACCGCCGCCGTAGTTGGACTCGGCGAGGATGATGTCGTCGATCTGCGACGCGTCGAGGCCGGAGCGACGTTGCACCTCTTCCACCACCACCTGCGCGAGTTCCATCGCGGTGGTCTCTTTCAGGGTGCCCTTGAACGCGGTCCCGATCGGGGTGCGAGCCCCTGCCACGATGACGGCGTCGATTTTTCCGTTGTCGGTCATATTCTTCCTTACGATTCCGGAGTGTTCGGTCAGCCGAGGGTGAAGGGGTCGCGCGTCTGGCCGCTCAGTTCCACCCACACAGCCTTGGTCTCGGTGAAGTCCTTGATGGCATCGATGCCGTTCTCACGGCCGATACCGCTTGCGCCCATGCCACCGAAGGGAACATGCGGAGACACTGCCCGGTAGGCGTTGACCCACACCGTGCCCGCGCGGAGCTGTCCCGCCACGCGGTGCGCACGGTAGACGTCCTTCGTCCACACAGATCCCGCGAGCCCGAACTCCGTACTGTTCGCCGCCGCGATCGCCTCGTCCTCGTCGGTGAAGGTCGATACCGCGAGCACGGGACCGAAAACCTCTTCGGCCACAGCCCTCATCTCGGGCGTCACGTTCGTGAGCACGGTGGGCTTGACGAAGAATCCACCCAGCTCCTCTACGGGTTCACCACCGTAAGCGATCGTGGCACCCTGCTCCCGAGCAGATGCGAAGTGCGAAAGGACCTTCTGGAACTGCGGTTCGTTGGAAACCGGCCCCATCTCGGTCTTCGGATCCTTCGGGTCACCGATCACGATCCGCGACGCACGGTCGACCACCCTCGCGACCAGTTCGTCGGCCACCGACTCATGCACCAGCAGCCGCGAACCGGCCAAGCATGTCTGTCCGGTGGCCGCGAAGATCCCCGCAACGACACCGTTGGCCGCGGCATCGAGATCTGCGTCGGGGAAAACAACCTGCGCCGACTTACCGCCGAGCTCGAGGGTGAAGCGGGTCATGTTCTCGAGCGCGGCCCGCCCGACCTTGATCCCGGTCCCGGTGGACCCGGTAAAAGCGATCTTGTCGACGCCTGGATGCGACGCCAGCGCGGCGCCGGTCTCGGGTCCCCAGCCGGTTACCACGTTGACGACACCGGGCGGAAATCCCGCTTCCTCGAACAGTCGTCCGAAGGCCAACGTCGATGCCGGAGTGTGATCGCTCGGCTTGATCACGAATGTGCATCCGGCAGCGAGGCCCGCCGCCAGCTTCCAGGTGAGCAGCAGCAGCGGTGAATTCCACGGTGTAATCGCGCCGACGACACCCACCGGTTCGTGCGTGGTGTACACGAGGAAGTTCGACTTGTCGGTCGGAACCACACTGCCCTCGAGCTTGTCTGCAAGCCCGGCGTAGTAGTAGTAGTACTCGGGCAGGCCCTTCATCTGCCCCGACATTTCGCGCATCAACTTGCCGCCGTCGCGCACTTCGAGTTCGGCGAGGTTGTCGGCCTCGCGCGCGATGATGTCGCCGACCTTGCGCAGCAGCTTGCCGCGAGCAGTGGCCGTGAGCCGGCCCCATTCGCCGTTCAGCGCTTCGCGTGCCGCCTCGACGGCGCGGTCGATGTCCTCCTTGCTTCCGTCCGGTACTTCTGCCCATGGCTTCCCGGTATACGGATCGAGGCTCCGGTAGGTCTTGCCGGAAGCTGCCTGGACCTCGGCACCACCGATCACCTGGCCGAATCGGAGGAGCCGGTCTGCTTCGACGCTGCTGCTCATGTGTACTCCTGTTCTAGCGCGTTGTGGGAGCGCGGTCAGCGGAAGCGCGGGGTGCGCTTGTTCTTGCGGGAATCGGATCGACCCTCGCCCTGGTTTCCGATCTGCGTGTACGACAATCCGTTCCGCAGGGCCGTCGTCGGGTTCATGTCGAGGGCTTCCCAGATCGCGCGGACCGTGCCCTGGATCGCCTCGGGCCGGCGACCGGCAATCTCCGTGGCCAATTGATGTGCTCGCCCCCGCAACTCCGCGGTGGGTGTCACCTCGGTGACGATGCCCGCGCGCAGCGCCGTTTCCGCGGTCATGCGTTCGTCGCTGCCGAGCAGTGCCCACCTCAACACCTCACCGACGGGGATTCCGCGGGCGAGCATGCCGATCGGTTCGACCGCCGAGACCATTCCGCCGTTGGCGTGCGGATCGAAGAACGTGGCGTCCTCCGAGCAGATCACGATGTCGGACTCGTTGATGAAATACATTGCGCCACCGGCGGCCATACCGTTCACGGCGCACACTACCGGCTTCCAGACACGGTGCTGTTTGGGTCCGAGGTCGATACCCGGATCCTCTTGGTTCCACCTGTTGAGGTGCGTCCACCACGCTCCTTCGCTGAGGTCGACACCGGTGCAGAACGCCCGTTCACCGTTGGCGCGCAGAACCGCGACGTGGATGTTGTCGTCATCGCGTACCCGGGCCCACGCAGCGGCCATATCATGGGCCATCGTCTCGTTGAAGCAGTTGAGCCGCTCGGGCCGATTCAACGTGATGGTTGCGATGTGGTCGGCGACCTCGAATTCGATCGTCTCGAACTCGACCACCTCGGTGGCGGGGGTCGTTCCGGGTGCGTCACTGTTGGCGGGCGCCACCTGTCCGTCGGGGTCGATGAATTGCTTCCGTAGTTCGTGCTTGGCGATCTTGCCCAGCGGGTTGCGGGGAATCGTGTCGAGGATCTCGATCTGCTCGGGAAACTTCCGCACGTTCAATTCCGTGGTCCGCAGGTAATCGCGGACGGATTCGAGCGTCGGCGGTGTATCGGGATCGACCGGAACCACGATGGCACACACTCGTTCACCCGATACCGGGTCGGGAAGGCCGATAACTGTGACGTCCGCGATGGTCGGATCACCGATCAGGACCTCCTCGACCTCGCAGGCCGAGACGTTCTCCATCTTGCGGACGATGATGTCCTTGATCCGTCCGGTCACCGAGACACAGCCATCGGCGTCGAGGAAACCGAGGTCGCCGGTCCGGAAGAACCCATCGTCGTCGAACGCATCGGCATCGAGGGAGGAGTCGACGTAACCCTTGAACATCTGTGCTGCGCGTAACCGGATCTCACCGATTTCACCGGCGGGAAGCTGTCTGCCGTCCGAATCGACGACTCGGATCTCGCCGCCGCTGCCGGGTACACCTTCGAACTCTGCGTGCTGAAGGTCGGTGTTGTCGGGTCGACCCCATGTCGCGTACGGGCATTCGGTCATTCCGTAGCCGGAGATGATCCCGACGCCACCGAGTCTGTTCTTCGCATCCAAGTGAAGGGTTCGCGGACGTCCGGATCCGCCCATCAGCACGGCGCGTGCCTGCGGGAACAGGGGTGCGATGCCCCTCTCACGGGAGATCCGCAGGTACTCGTTGGTGAAGGGGAGGCCGGAACCGACGAGTGTCACGCCCTGTTCGATGAGGAAGTCGGTGGTCTCTTCCGGCACGAACGTTGCGCCGACGAGCAAGGTATGTCCCATTTCCAGCGCGTGCAGCAGGTGGCCGAGACCACCGACGTGTCCGACCGGGATGAGCGCTGCGCACCGGTCCTGCGGTGTCGTCTGCACATTGTCGGTGAACGTTGCGGCGGCAGCGAGCAGGGTACGGTCGGTGTGCTTGACGCCCTTCGGTGCAGACGTCGTACCGGATGTATAGAGAATCCACGAGATATCCGGACCGAATCGTGTTTCGGAGGGCATCGACGCGCGCGGCGGCAGGATCGCCGGGGTACTCGCCGGCATCGAAGCATCGACGACGAGGACGTCCATCCCGGGCCTGGCGGTGGCCAGCCGCGCGGCCATGCCGGCGTGGTCGAATCCACGGAATTCCGATCGGACGATCAGCAGGGACGTCTCGAGTTGGTCGGTGATGAACTTGACTTCCTTGTCCCGCAGCATCATCACCAGCGGATTCTGCACCGCTCCAAGTCGGGTGAGGGCCACTGCAAGGGCCATGGATTCGACCGTGGTCGGCAACTGCCAGGACACGACATCGCCGGCGCGAACACCGCGCTCGTAAAGGGCAGCGGCGATACATTCGGCGAGATCGCGGAATTCGGCGAACGTGAAGGAGCGGCGGTGTTCGTCGACCGCGAACTCCGCGCCCGGCGTCGATTCGGCGCGGGCCTCGACGAGCTCCCAGATCGTTTCGGTACGCAGGCGGGTGGATGTGGAGGTTGTCAACGTTTCGCTCCCACGGCGATAAGGTCGTCTGCGACGACACGTTTGAGGATCTTCCCGGCCGGCCCGAGGGGCAGTTCGCTGCGGAACTCGAAGCGGCGCGGCTGCTTGTAACCGGCCAGTTCAGCGCGGCACAAGCTGGTGAGTTCGGTAGCGAGGCTCTCGGTGTCGACACCGGCGCGGGGCACGACCACGGCGACCGGCGTCTCTCCCCACTCTGCGTCCAGCACTCCGACCACAGCGACCAGGTCCACGTTCTCGTGGTGGCCGATGACTCGTTCGATCTCGGCCGGATAGACGTTGAAACCGCCGGAGATGATCATGTCGGTCTTGCGGCCGGTGATGTGCAGGTACCGCTCGCCGTCGAGGAATCCGAGGTCGCCGGACCACAGACCCGTCGGACGGAACGTCTCGGCGGTCTGCTGCGGACGGTTCCAGTACCCGATTGCGTTCGCCTCGCTGACGATGACGATCTCGCCGATCTCGCCGGCGGGCAGTTCACTGCCGTCCGCATCGACGATTCGGATCGAGCACATCGGTGTCTCCTGCCCGCACGACGTGCGGATCGAATCCTTGCCCGCCACCATGTCCCGGTGGTCCTGCGGTGTGAGAATCGTGGCTTGGCCACCACATTCGGTCAGTCCGTACCGCTGCTGCAGGTCGCACCCGAGCATGTCCATGGCCTTCTTCGCCAGGCCGGGCGGAACCGGCGCCGAGCCGTAACTGATCCGCCGGAGACTGGTTACATCCCGCGCCGGACCTTCTTCGAGGATCTTCAGCGTGCGCTGCAGCATTGTCGGAATGAAGGTCGTGAAAGTGATTCTACTGCGTTCGATTTCGTCGATCACTGCTTGAGGATCGAATCGCTGATGAATCACCATGGTTTGGCCCAGGTACGTCCATGCCAGGGTGCGCACCATACCGCCGGCGGTGAAAAACGGTGTAGTGGCGAGGAAGACGTCCGAGCGGTTGCCTTCGGTGACGAGGTTGGTGTCGACCGCCTGGGCGAGCATGCCGCGATGCGCGTGCACCACGCCTTTGGCTCGGCCGGTGGTTCCGCTGGTGTACAGAATGAATTGGATGTCGTTCGGTGTCAGGTCCGCGGGGGCCGGGTCGATCGACGATGCGGCACGCAGTGCGGTTTCGTATTCGACGCCGACGGCGTCGCCGCCGATCTGGACCACGGCGTCGAGCTCATTCAGTTCGATGCCGAAGCGTTCGACCTGAGCGGAATGGACCACCGCCGCGCGTGCCCCGGAATCGTCTCTGACGTGCGCCATCTCATCAGGCGCGAGACGGATGTTCACCGGAACGGTGACAAGACCGGCCTTCGCGAATGCGAACGTAATCTCCGGCCATTCGATGCAGTTGCGCGCGATAACCAGGATCCGGTCGCCCTTGACCAGGCCGGCGGCCAGAAAATGGTTGGCCAGGCGAGTCGCCCGTTCATCAACTTCGGACCAGGTGTGAGTCCGCCCGCCCTCGATCACAGCGGGTTTCGCCGGGTAGCGGCGGGCGTTGTTGCGTGGGATATCTCCAACGAGCACGGGCTTCTCGCAATCATGTTTCAGAGCATCGGTTCCGGTGCGAACAGGATCCGGATGCCCCGGATCCTGTTCGTCGCGCTTGCTTGTCAGATGAGGAAGGCCAGCGTCTCGACGGGTCCGCCTGCGCTGATCAGGTGGACCGTCTTGGACGCGAGCCGCAGCCCGTCGCCGGTGCGACGTACCTTGTGAACGACGCGTCCTGCCCAGATCCGCTGCGTGTAACGGTATTCGAACAGGGCGAAGTTGGACTCGACCGTCACGGTGTCGGTGTCGGACGCGACGACCTCGTGGTTGCCGAGGATGCGGCGCATCACGGACGGCGGTGTCTGCGAGTGCCGATTACCGGTATTAAGCTGGGCGACACGGCTCTTGATGCGTCGCCGGTTGTCGTAGATGTACGACAGGCTGGTAGCAGGGTCGTCCTCCGGATGCATCGGCACCCAGTACAGGGCGTCGTCGTCCCAGAGCAGTTCCCACTCGGAGTACCGGGCTTCGTCCGCGAGACGGGCTTCGAGATTCAGGAACGCGATGATGTCCGCGTCCGGAGCCGGAAGCGCCTTCGGCGCGTCGCTACGCGGCGATCCGGTCGTGAGCGGCGATTCGATGGTGGTCATATGTGTTCAGTTCTCCTGTCCGACGACCTTGGCCCACTGGCGATAGAAGCCGCGCTGCGGGGTCTCTGCACTCTTGTCGCTGTTGACGATTCCGGTCTCGTCTTCGATATCGGTTTCGAGGCCGCGTGCGAGAACGAGCCATTCGGGTTCTTCGGCAGCGAGGCCCGCCTGGTTGCGCATGCCGATCTCTCCGTCGTCTGCGATGAGGAAGCCGGCCGGACCCATTGCACCTTCGGCGCGACGCAGCGTCTTCTGGTTCATCCGGTCCTGACCGGGGAACAGTGCAGCGGTGGTGTAGGCGATGGTCTCGTTCACGGCGATCGGCTCGACGAACATGATGTTCATCTCGGCAAGGAACAGGTTCGGCCAGATGAGGGTGTGCGGCGGACCCACAACGAGTGCGTCGTGCAGTTCGTCCTCGGAGTTCGTCTCTTCCATGGCCGCCACGTACTCTGGGAGCTTCTCGCGCTTCGTGCGGCCGTACCAGATGAATTCCTCGTCGAGCTTGCGATATTCGGCCGAGTAGTCGATTTCGGAATGCCCATCGAGAAGGTCGCGGACGACGACGTCTACTTTGGACGGCACATGCGAGACTTTCGCGGGCCGCACGGCGTCGTAGACCGACGCGTGGGTGAACAGGGCATGGTAACCGTCGACGTTGTTCTCGACGACCATCTTCCAGTTGGCGCGATGGTGGTGCTTCATCCAATTGGCACGCAGGTCGATCGTGCCGGTCGGCGACAGCGCCAGCAGCCGGTCGATCGCCTTGGTCGAACGCCCCAGGTGCTCGAGCAGCGAGATGCCGTCGGCTGCGAGCGAGGCGAAGATGAAACCGCGGTAGTTGTCGACGCGAGGCGCTTGGGCCAGACCCAATTCCGACTTGACCTTCTGGAAGGCTTCACCGTAGCCGTTTCTCATGGGTACTGCGGTGAGGGAACCGTCGTTACTGAAGGTCCAGCCGTGATAAGGGCACCGGTAGGAGTTGGCGTTGCCTTTCTCCGCGTTGCACAACTTGTTGGCCCGGTGCGTGCACCGGTTGAGCAGAACGCGGATCTCACCGTCCTTGCCGCGCGAGACGACGACCGGGTCCTTGCCGATCACCCGGGTGACGTAATCTCCAAGCTCAGCGACCTCGCTCTCGTGCGCAACGTAGACCCATCCGGTGCGGAAGATGGTGTCCAACTCGCGCTGGAAGATCTCCGGAGAGGTGTAGACCGAACCGTGCACGCGGTCTTCCTGCACGATGCGGGTGACGTCGAATTCGTCCGAGTGGGTCGGCGTCGATTCGGTGGTGGTCATGAAGTGGCCTCCGTCTCTGATGGGGCTGTGGGTTGGGCTGCGGGGATCGCGACCCCTCCGAGAAATCGGAACGCAACGTGGACCGGTGCGCCGATGGGCGGTGGGATCCGTGTCGGTTCGAGCGTGGTCATGATGAGCCGGTGGCCGCTGGTGAGGTCCACGTCGACGATCGGATACGGCCCGTCGGCGTGAACGAGGCCCGGTTCGGCGCGGTGCATAACCGTAGCCGAATGCACCGTTCCTACCGGTTCTACTGCAAGCCAATCACGTTCCAAGGATCCGCATCCGTCGCAGACCGGTTGCTCGAGGTCCAGCGGACGGCGGCACGATCCGCAGAAGGGCAGGACCAGTTCTCCGCGGGCGCTGCCCTCGTACAGCGGGGCGAGCAGGTCGTTGTCCACATCGGGTGCGAGCCCGTCGTCGAGCAGCCAGTCCGGCGCTTTCTGCACGGCGGTCATGCCGTCCGCTCCAGAATCATCGCGGCATGGTGGTCGATGCGACCGCCGATACCGCCGACCAGTGCAGTGGTCGCGCCGGCCACCTGCCGGTCGCCGCCCTGGTCGCGTAACTGGATCATCGCCTCGGCGAGCGGGGTCATTCCTTGAAGGTAGAAACCGGACAATTGACCTCCTCCGGTATTGGTGGGCAAGGCACCCCCCTTCGCGGTGCCTCCTGCCCGGACGAATTCGCCCGCCGGCGCTCCGCCTGTGAGGTCGTACTCGTCGAGGAGCAGCAGGGTCACGACGGAGAACGGGTCGTACAGCTGGGCGGTGTCGAGGTCGCTGCGGGCCATCCCCGCCGTGGCCAGCGCATCGTCGACCGCGCGGCGGCCGCCGCCGAACCACGACTCACGACCGGCACGGCGGCGACGCACCGGATGGTCGCGTCCGATGCCACGAACCGCGAGGCGGGCCTTGTGACCCACTGCCGGATCGCTGGAGACCACGACCGCGACCGCTCCGTTGACCGGGCGCGCACAGTCGAGTCGTCGCAACGGTTCCGCGATCATCGGGCTTGCGAAGTAACCGTCGGCATCGAGGGGAGTGCGCACCACGGCGTCCGGGTTTCCCAGCGCCCAGTCTCGGGTGACTGTAGTGACTGCGCACAGGTCCTCTGCAGTACCGCCGTAGAGATGCATCCACCGGTTGGCGAGAAGTGCGTAGGTGGGCACGGAACCCAGCAGGCCTGATGCCCGTTCCAGACCTCGGGCCCCGGTCCGCCCTCCACTGTGCGCATACGTCGATCCGGCGCCCTTTCCCGCGACCAGCGGCGCATCGGAAAACACGCACACGACCGTGCGGGCGGCGCCGGTGTCGAGGGCGAGCTGCGCACGCTGGATCATCGCAATAGTCGTCGCGCCCTTGATTTCTACGTGCTCGAGCAGCCGCAGATCGGAGAAACCTCCCTGTGCCGCGAATGCGACTCCGAGGCGGTCGGGGCGCACCCCCTGACTCGAACCCACGAGCAGTCCGTCGACATCGGAGTGGGCCAGACCGGCGTCGGCCAGGGCCAACCGGGTGGCTTCGCACGCAAGTTGTAGCGGTGTATCGCCCGGCTTCAGGGACATGGGAGTCATACCCAACCCGACCAGGGCCGTCTGCATGGTCACGAGCGAACCCCGTTACCGTGGGGACCTCGACCGAAGGATGGGTCTCGGGATTCGCGGTAGTTGCCGACCCGGATCCAGTCCTCGCGGTCTTCATCGGAGGCAAGACACAGGCTTGCGAGCTCGAGTGGGCTCAGAAAGATGTGCTCTCCCGACTCCAGATCCTCGACCAGCAGCCTGGGTCCGTTACCGCTGGTATCGAGGCTGATCCCGACGGCAGCGAACTCGTTGACCAGCTCCGCCAGGAGCCGGCGCTTGACTGCGTGGTGACCGCCGTTCTGTGCAGGCCCGGTTTGGGCAGATGCAGACATTGCGCTCGACACCCTTAGCTGTTGACGTCACCGACACGTGAGACCGAGTCGGCGGGGCTTGCTCATCTTGCGAAGACCCTCCATAGTCATATCGTATGCAACTGTCAGAAACAATGGAAGAGGCCGAATGGCCCCAATGGGGTTATTCGCGAATGATGCAGATCAGAGCGTATTAATGTGCAGTAAGCAAAGATGCACACCCTGATTAGATACTCGTTTCGGGCGGCCTCCTCGTCGAGCCCGCCTCGGTAACCCACCCTGGAAAGGTCCGCACATGACCGAGACAACGATCGCCACCTCGGCGCCCACCATCGACACGGAGAATTACCGCAGTATCTGGGGTTATCTCCGAGAGCTCGAGTTCCGTCAGGGCTTCGTCGAGGTGGCCGGTGTCCGCACCCGCTTTGCCGAAGTCGGCTCGCCCGACAAGCCGCATGCGATCCTGTTGCACGGCACCGGCGGACACTGGGAGACCTTCGCCCCCAATCTCGCCGAACTGAGCAAGCACTTCCATTGCGTCGCAATCGACATGGTCGGTAACGGCTTCTCGGAAAAGCCCGACTACGACTACGAGATTGCGGTGTACGTCCGGCAGATTCTCGCTGTCATGAACCACTTCGGCATGGACAGGGCCCACTTCGTCGGCATGTCGCTGGGCGCCTGGGTGTCTGCAGCCGTCGCGGTTGAACACCCCGATCGCGTGACCAAACTGATCCTCATGTCCCCCGCCGGGCTGATCGCCACAGCGTCGAACATGGCCCGAATCCGCGCCGAGCGCACCGAGGCTGTCAACAACCCGAGTTGGGAATCGATCCACAAGGTCTTCGAGCATCTCATCGCCGACGAAAGCAATCGCCTGCCCGACCTCATCGCGCTACGCCAGGCCATCTACCAGCGCGACGACACACGCGAGAGCATCGACCACCTGCTGATCCTGCAGGATGCCGAGGCCCGCGACCGCAACCTCATCCCTGAGGAGAAATGGGCGACCATCACCGCCCCGACGATGGTCGTCGCCTCCGGTAAGGACCACGGCGAATACCAGTCGACGGCACGCACCGTCGCGCGGGTCATCCCGAACTCGGAGGTGTTCGAGATGGCGGAGGTGCGCCACTGGCCACACTTCGAAGATCCCGAGAGCTTCAACCCGGCAGCGGTCGCCTTCCTCACGCGGTGACCACTACGGCGATGAACAGACCGTGAGTGAACACACGAGACGATGGATGGATGGACAACCGATGAGTGGACAACCCGCCGAGGGCGCCCCTGACGACGCCGCACTCGACGACGCCGCGCGCCGTCTCTACGAGGCGAAAAGAACCCGAATCCCGATCCGGCAGTTGTCGCTGCAATACCCGGAGATGACCATCGAGGACGCATACGCCGTCCAGCGGCGCCTCGTGGAACTCGAGGTCGCCGACGGCCGGGTGGTGCGCGGCCGCAAGATCGGGCTCACTTCCCGGGTGATGCAGCGCGCGGTGTCGATCACCGAACCCGACTACGGCGCGATCTTCGACGACATGTTCTTCGACGACGGTGGCTCGGTGCCCGCCGGGCGGTTTATCCGGCCACGCATCGAGGTCGAGCTCGCGTTCGTACTGGGTGAACCGCTGAAAGGCCCTGGCGTGACACTGTTCGACGTGCTGCGCGCAGCCGAGTATGTGACGCCGGCGCTCGAGATTCTCGACGCGCGGGTGCAGATGAGCGACCCGGACACCGGGCACCTGCGCACGATCGTCGACACCATCGCCGACAACGCCGCCGACGCTGGGCTGGTGCTCGGTGGTCGGGTGGTCAAACCGATGGACATCGACCTGCGGTGGGTGTCGGCTCTGCTTCTCCGAAACGGCGTCATCGAGGAATCCGGTGTTGCTGCAGCAGTTCTGAACCATCCGGCCAACGGTGTCGCATGGTTGGCGAACCGGCTCGCCCCGCACGGCGTCGGACTGGAAGCCGGCGAGGTGATCCTCGCCGGGTCCTTCACCACACCGATCTTCGCTGAGCCCGGCGATTCCTTCGTCGCCGACTACGGCCCGCTGGGCACTGTGTCGATCACTTTCGAGCGCGGCGAGGAGCAGAGCCGATGACGCGTAATCGATGGGCGGAGGTGCTGCGTGGGGACCGGGCGCAGTACGGCATGTGGATCGCTTCGGGCAACGCCTACAGCGCAGAGATCTGCGCCGGCTCCGGGCTGGATTGGCTGATGCTCGACCAGGAGCACGTACCCAACGACATCCGATCGACGCTCGCGCAGCTCCAGGCGGTGGCGGCGTATCCCATCGAGGTGCTGGTGCGGCCGGCATCCGCAGATCCGGTGTCCATCAAGCAGCTACTCGACATCGGTGTGACCAACCTGATCGTGCCGATGATCGAGTCTGCCGACGCTGCGCGGGCTCTCGTCGCAGCCACCCGATATCCCCCCGAGGGTGTCCGCGGGGTTGGTAGCGCACTCGCGCGCGCCTCCCGATGGAATCGAACTTCTGACTATCTCATCATCGCCGACCAGGGACTGACCGTCACGGTTCAGGTGGAGTCCGTCGAGGGGCTCGCGGCCCTGCCCGACATCACCGCCGTGGATGGCGTCGACGCCGTCTTCATCGGGCCCGCCGACCTGGCCGCATCGATGGGATATCTGGGTCGCCCCGACGCACCAGAAGTCGTCGAGACCATAGAAAAAGCGCTGCAGACCATTTCCGGGTGCGGTAAGTCTGCAGGAGTCAACGCATTCGACGAGAAGCTCGCGCGCCGCTACGTGGACGCGGGCGCTCGCTTCGTTCTCGTCGGCGCGGACGTGACGTTGCTGGCCCGCGGTAGCGAAGCTCTCGCCGCTCGGTACGGCTGCCGAACACGGCAGAATTAGCACTTCAATCTGACGCTCTTGTCACTTACACTCGGAGTGACGATCGCGGATCCGCGGATCCGCCCCAAGGAAGGTCTCCCATGGATTTGGACTTCACGAAGGAACAGGTGGAGTTCCGGGATCAAGTACGCACTTGGCTGGTCGAGAACAAACCGACCGAACCACGCCCCCGGAACAACGCCGAGATCCGCGACTACGATCTGGCCTGGCAACACGCCCAATGGGAGGGCGGCTGGGCAGGCATCGCATGGCCGACCGAATACGGCGGCCGCGGACTCACGCTGCTCCAGCAGCTGATCTGGTACGAAGAGTATGCCGCCCAGGGCTTCCCCGGCATCGACGCCAACTTCGTGGGCCTCAACCATGCCGGGCCGACTCTGATCACAAGGGCATCGGAGGCGCAGAAGTCGTTCCACCTCCCCCGGATCCTCCGCGGCGAATCACTGTGGTGCCAAGGATTTTCCGAACCCGAGGCAGGTTCGGACCTCGCATCGCTCAAGACCCAGGCAATTCTGGACGGCGACCATCTGATCGTCTCCGGGCAGAAGATCTGGACAAGCTACGCCGATATCGGCGACTATCAGGAACTGCTCGTCCGCACCGAAAACGGAAACTCGAAGCACAAGGGCATCACCTGGGTCATCTGCGACATGAAAACCCCCGGAATCACCACCCGACCGATCGAGACGATGGAGGGTGGAGCCGAATTCTGCGAGGTCTTCTACGACGACGTGCGAGTCCCGATCAGCAATGTCGTCGGCGAGATCGGCAACGGCTGGAGCGTGGCGATGTCGACCCTGTCCTTCGAACGCGGTACCGCATTCACCGCCAACCAGGTTCGACTGGCCCGCATCGTGGAAAAGCTGATCGACTACGCACACGACCACGTCGGACCCGACGGCCGGCGCCCGGCCATCGCCGACGACGAATTCGCCCGCCGACTCGCCCGCGCGCGCGCATCCGTCGCCTCCCTGCGCGCGATGACCTACGTCGGCATCTGCGAGAACATGAAGTCCGATACTCCCGGCCCCAAGGGTTCGATGCTCAAGCTGCTGTACTCCGATGTCACCAAGGAAGTCGCTGCTCTGGCAATGGACATCCTCGGGCCGGATGCCTTGCGCGGAAATTCACGATGGGACACGGACGGGTGGGTAGGAACCTACCTGCACTCCTTCTCCCAGTCCATCGGCGGCGGCACCTCCGAAATACAGCGGAACATCATCGGGGAGCGCGTCCTCGGTCTTCCGCGGTGACAGAAAGCGACTGATCATGGATCTCCTACCTTCAGACGAGCAACGCGAGATCATCTCCGCTGCTGAAAATTTCATCGCCGCGCGGATGCCTGTCGAGAATATCCGGCGGCGTATCGACGAACCGATGTCCGTCGACATCGATATCTGGCGCGAAGGCGCTGAGCTCGGCCTGACCACGCTCGGGCTTCCCGAGGAACACGGCGGCTCCGGACGCGGACTCGACGACGAAGCGCTGCTGTTCGCAACGCTCGGACAACACCTGGCCACCGGCCCGTTCCTCGCCACCTCCCTCGGAGCGAGGATCGCCGCGCACTGCGGAGACACCGACCTCATCACGAAAATCACCGATGGCCGTACCCTGGTCGGTCTCGCCGAACTGCGTAACGACGGTGCCGTCGGTCCGGACGGCTTCAAGGGCACATTCGATCTCATCGACGCGGCGGGCGCCGGCCACCTGCTCGTTATCGCCGAGGACGGAGCCGCACTGGTCGAAGCCACCGAATTCACCGGCGTCAAAACCCTCGAATCCATCGACCCCGGGACCCGGTTGGCCACCGCCACCGTCACATCGGGTCGTATTCTGCACTGGGTCTCCGCCAGTGCGGATCCGATCCGGACGCGGGCACTGTTGCTGTCGGCGGCGGGCCTCGCCGGAGTCGCGCAGGCGGCCGCCGACATGGCCACCGAGCACGCGAAGACCCGGGTGCAGTTCGGACGGCCCATCGGCGTGCATCAGGCCGTCAAGCACGCCTGCACCGACATGGCCGTGCGGGCCGACGCCGCACGCTCCCAGGTCTACTTTGCTGCCGCGGCCCTCCAAGCCGGCCGCAGAGACTCCGACTTCCAGGTTCTTGCGGCAAGAATTTCTTCCTCGCGTGCCGCAATCGACAACGGCGCCGCCAACATTCAGATCCAGGGCGGGATGGGGTACACCTACGAACACAATGCCCATCTCTTCCTCAAACGCGCACATGTCCTGTCCCACCTCGTCGAAGAGCCCACCGCCGCTCTCGCCGAATTCCTCGAGCAGGGAGCCCCCCAGTGAGCCGCAAAGTAGCTGTCGCCGGAGTCGCACTGTCCGATGTCGGTCGGGTCGACAACAAGAACGCCTACGAACTCATGGCCCAGGCGAGCCGTCGGGCGCTCGCGGATGCCGGACTGTCCCCCTCCGATGTGGACGGCCTTGCCTCCACCGGCCAGGGCACGCTGCCCCCCACCGACGTCGGTGAATATCTGGGCCTGAAGCCTCGGTGGATCGACTCGACCACCGTCGGCGGTGCGTCCTGGGAGGTCATGCTCGCGCACGCCACCGATGCCATCGCGGCCGGCCATGCCGACGTCATCCTACTCACCTACGGCTCCACGGCCCGCGCCGACCTCCGCAAGGGTCTACGGACAGCGAACGTCAACTGGGGATCGCGCGGCCCCCTGCAGTGGGACGCCCCGTACGGACACACCCTCATCTCGAAGTACGCCATGGCTGCGCGTCGTCACATGTACCAGTACGGCACGACCATCGAGCAGCTCGCCGAGGTCGCGGTGTCCGCACGATTCAACGCCAAGGACAACCCGGAGGCGTACTACCGCGATCCGATCACCATCGAGGACGTGGTGTCGGGGCCGATGATCGCCGATCCGTTCACGAAGCTGCACTGCTGCATCCGATCGGACGGTGGCGCCGCTGCAGTGCTCGTGGCCGAGGACCGTGTGAAGGACCTCAAGTCGGACCCGGTCTGGGTACTGGGTACCGGCGAAGCGACCTCGCACATGCTGACCAGTCAGTGGGACGACGTCACCGTGGGTCCGGCTTCGGTCACCGGTCCGCTCGCTTTCTCGCGGGCCGGGGTGACGCCGTCCGACGTGGACGTCGCCGAGATCTACGACGCCTTCACCTACATGTTACTGCTCACCATGGAGGATCTCGGCTTCTGCGAGAAGGGCGAAGGTGGCAAGTTCGTCGAGTCCGGAGCACTGCGACTCGGCGGCTCGCTGCCCACCAACACCGATGGTGGCGGACTGTCGGCGTGTCACCCGGGCCAGCGCGGACTGTTCCTCATCGTCGAGGCCGCGCGGCAATTGCGCGGGGAAAGCGGACCGCGGCAGGTCCCGGACGCGAAAATCGCATGCGTGAGTGGTACCGGCGGCTGGTTCTGCTCCAGCGGCACCGTGCTCCTGGGTTCCGAAGAACCGTGACCGCGCTCGAGACCTCTCCCCCGCTGCGCGCGGAGGAGTTCGCGAACACCGGCGACCTGCTCGACGCCGCGGCACGCGTCCACGGCGACCGCGACGCGTACGTCGAGCCAGGTACGGCGCGGATCTCGTTCGCGAAGTGGGTTTTCCGGTCACGTTCGCTCGCGGCGCACCTGTCCGAACATGGCGTCGGAAAGGGCGACGTCGTCGCTCTGATACTGCCGTCAGGCATCGACTACGCAGTGTGCTTCGCCGCGATTTCGATACTCGGTGCGGTCACCACCGGCGTCAATCCGAGGCTGGGCCCACGCGAGACGGAGGCGATCTTCGAACAGTCGCGCCCAGTGCTCGCTATCCGTGACCCCGATGCGGGTCTGCGCGAGGTGCCCGCAGGTTATCCGGTGATGTCCCGCGCGGACGCGGTCGCTGCAGCAATGGCGGGGCTTGGAGTGACGCCCTCGGTAGCAGTCACGCGCTCGGATCCGGTCACCATCGTCTTCACCAGCGGCACCACAGGCCTGCCCAAGGGGGCCTGGTTCGACGCCGACAACCTTGCCGCATCCGCCGCCGCGGCCGGCGTCATGAGCGCCCCGTACGACCGTCGACTGAC
Source organism: Rhodococcus chondri (assembly GCF_036327435.1). NCBI lineage: Bacteria > Bacillati > Actinomycetota > Actinomycetes > Mycobacteriales > Nocardiaceae > Rhodococcus > Rhodococcus chondri. The sequence continues at coordinate 33,128 of NZ_JAUZMZ010000016.1, forward strand.
GGGCACTCCGTTTCCCCACGCCGGTTACATGTCCAAGCTGTGGGACCAGTTGATCTGGGGCACCGCGGTAGTCACGGGCCCGGTTCCGTGGTCGGCAGCGGGGATGTACGCGGTGCTCCGCGACGAACGCGTCACGGTTGGCGGCGGCGTCCCCACCCAGTGGGAGAAACTGCTCGAACTACCGGGCCTCGATCGCTCCGCTTTTGTGCACCTGCGCGTCGGCGTGGTCGCCAGCGCGCCGGCCTCACCCGCACTCGTCTCGCGTGTCCGCGACCTGATCGGAGTGCCACTGGTCGTGCGGTACGCAATGACCGAATCCCCCACAGTCAGCGGCACCGAACCGGACGATGCGAGAGAGATCCAGTTCCGGACGGTGGGCCGGCCCCAGCACGGCATGACGGTCCGGGTCACCGACGACGACGGCCGGGAGCTGCCCCGCGGTGAGGTCGGCCGGATCCGCATTCGTGGAGGCTGTGTGACCCGGGGTTACTGGAACAACGACACGCTCACCGCCGACAGCTTCGACCGGGACGGCTTCTTCGTCAGCGGCGACCTCGGATATTTCACCGGCGAAGGCAACCTGGCGTTGGCCGGACGAGTCGGCGACATGTACATCCGCGGTGGTTTCAATGTGCATCCGATCGAGGTGGAACACACCATCGGTGAGCACCCGGACGTGCGACAGGCCGCTGTGGTCGGTCACCCGGCCCCGGTCATCGGTGAGATCGGTGTGGCATTCGTCGTTCCCGAGGATCCCGAAAGCCCACCCTCGCTCGAGGATCTGCGCACGTGGTCGCGTGCGCGGCTCGCCGATTACAAGGCACCCGACCACATGATCGTCGTCGACGCGATTCCTCTCAACGCCATGGCGAAGATCGATCGTGTTGCCCTGCGTTCCCTTGCCCAGGAACATCTTTCTCGCACCCCTGCGGTTCGGCGGCGCTGAGCTCACCGATCCGAGACCTCTACGACACTGCCCCTGCCGGTCGATGACCGGCAGGGGCAGTGTCGTAGAGGGAACCCGCCGGATCAGGCGCCGGCTGCCTCGGCCGCCGGGTACCGAAGTACGCCACGGATATTTCGTGCTGCGCGCATGTCGTCGAATCCGTCGTTGATTTTTTCCAGAGGATACGTCCGGGTCACCATCGCATCGAGATCGACCGACCCCGAGCTCCACAGCTCCAGCATCTTCGGAATATCGGAGCGTGGATTGCCCGACCCGTAGAGGGTCCCGACGATGCGCTTCTCCATCAGAGCCAGATCCATCATGCTGATGGACACCTCCTTTTCGACGAGACGGTGCATGTTGGCCACCACGAGCCAGCCCCGCTTCGCGACCATCCTCAGTGCCTTGGCGATGAGCTTGCCCTCACCGACGCCCATGGCACAGATGAATCGGTCGGCGCCCCGGTTCCAGGTGGCTTCCTTCACCACTTCCGCTGCCTCCTCCCAGGAGGCAGCGACGTGGGTTGCACCCAGCTCGATCGCCTTCTCGCGCTTGAACTCGCTCGGGTCGATCACCGTGATGGTGCGCGCACCGGATAATTTCGCACCTTGAAGCGCTGCCGCACCGATGCCGCCGAGACCCGCAACGACCACATTGTGGCCCGGTTCGATCTCCGCGGCGTAGACGGACGCACCCCACCCCGTCACGAATCCGCATCCGAGGAGGCAGGCCCGGTCGAGAGCATGGTGGGGTTCGATCTTGACGCAGCTGGCCTCGTTGACGACGGTGTGATGCGCGAACGTTCCGAGCGCCGACGAGATCGACAGGTCCTGGCCGCGTGCGTGGTGCCGGCTGCCGCCGTCGAGGATCTGCCGACCGCGACCGATCAGGGCGCCGAGATCACACAGGTTCTGGTGCCCGGTCGAGCAGGACGGGCAGCGACCGCACGCGGGGACGAAGCTGAAGACGACGTGATCGCCGGGCTGCAGCCAGGACACGTGCTCGCCGACCTGCTTGACCACACCGGCACCCTCGTGCCCGCCGACGAACGGGATCTGGAACGGCATGTCTCCCAGCAGGATGTGTTCCTCGGTATGACACATCCCCGACGCGTGCAGCTCGACGAGCACTTCCCCGGCTTTCGGTGGATCGAGCTCGATCGTCTCCACGGACCACGGCGCGTTGTGCTCCCAGAGGATCGCGGCCTGAGTCTCCATGTGAATCCTTCCGTGCATGTCGGCGCCTCGGCGCCGGTGAGAGTTGGTTACGCGTTGGACGGTCGATCGGGGTCAGCGGATGATCGACTGGAATTCGAGGTACTCGGCGAGGCCTTCCGGTCCACCTTCCCGACCGAGGCCGGACTTCTTGAATCCACCGAAGGGAGCGCCGCAGTCCAGGGACGGAGCCGAGTTGATCGACACCGCGCCGACGCGGAGCTGTACCGCAATACGATTCGCCCGCAACGTGTCTGGCGACCAGACCCCTCCTCCCAGGCCGTATTCCGAGTCGTTGGCCAGAGCGACGGCGTCGTCGTCGCCCTCGTAGGGTATGACCACGACGACGGGACCGAACAGCTCGTCACGGGCGATGGTCATGCTGTTGTCGACGTCCGCGAGAACCGTCGGGGCCACATACCATCCGGTGTCGAGGCCCTCGGGTCGCGCACCACCGACGACAATCCGTGCGCCCTCGTCCACCGCCTGTGCGACGTAGCCTTCGACGCGGTCGCGCGCGGTGGCGTTGATGAGCGGGCCGACGTCCGTGGCGCGGTCCGAGGGATCTCCCACGGTCAGGGCACCGACGGCGTCGCCGAGTGCCGCGACCACCTCGTCATAGCGTGATCGGGGTGCCAGGATCCTGCTGCGGGATACGCATACCTGGCCGTTGTTGCCCATCACGCCGCCGACCAATCCGGCGATCGTCGTATGGTCGAGTACGACATCGTCGAGGAGAATCGCTGCTGATTTGCCACCGAGCTCGAGACTGCACCGGCGGATGTCCGCGGCGCACAACGCGCCGATGTGAGCACCGACCGCGGTCGAACCGGTGAAACTGATCTTGTCCACACCGGGGTGCGTCACGAGTGCCTCGCCGGTCGCGGCGTGGCCCGACACGATGTTCACGACGCCCGGAGGCAGGTCGGCCTGCTCGATGATCTCGGTAAAGAGCGAGACTGCCAGAGGAGCGTCCGGGGCCGGCTTGAACACGATCGTGCATCCGGCGGCGAGGGCCGGGGCGAGCTTGAGACAGGCGGTGAACAGTGGCGCATTCCACGGCAGGATCGCACCGACGACGCCGACCGGCAGCCCGCGGACGTGGACTTCTCCTCCGGTCATCGACGGGCGCACCTCGTCGAACGGATAGTCGGTCCCGATCTTCTCGTAGGCTCGAAGCACGCCGAGGGTGCTCATGATATGGACGAATGTCGATGCGCGGCGGGGTGTTCCGACCTCGGCCGAGAACAGCTCGGCGAAATCGTTCTTCCGTGCCTCGAGGCCGTCCGCGAGCCGGCCGAGTGCAGCGGCGCGGTCCGCAGGGCTGTACGACGCCCACTCACCGTGCAGCGCTGCGCGGGCTGCGTCGACCGCCTGCCCCACCTCTTCCGGAGTGGCTTCCGAGACGTATCCCAGTACCTCTCCCGTCGCAGGTGAGGCCACCTCGATACGTTCGCCCCGGCCGGGATGCCACGCACCGGCTACGTAGATTCCATCGAACGTCCGCATCGGACTCCTTTCGACCGGGAGCGTGGATCCGCTCCGCAGCCACGTGGTGCGGTTGTACCGCCTGCCATGGTCTTCATTGATTCTGGCAGTCATGTCACTTTTCGGCAAGAGGTCGATACCGAGGGTTCCATCCCTTGCTCCCGGTTGATTCCGGATACTGGAGCACAGCTCCTCTGACGCTGACGTCATGAACAGGACTCCTGAAGATCGATCCCGTCCCGGCGACTACAGATCCCCGGCATCGCTCACGGACGCGGATACAGATCGCGCACATTGAACGGGCCACCGTGGGTGACGACGCCCATCGTGTCGAATCCACCGACCGAGTCGGTATGCACATACGTAGTGGGTGGGGCACAGATGAACAACTCCAACGCTTCGCTCGAGACCGTACGCGAAACGTCCTCCAGCAACGCAACGCGCTCTTCGTCGGAGTGCTGCTGCGTCACCAGTCGGTCGAGGGTTTCCCGCACCCCAGCAGGTAGCTGCCCCTGAAATCGTGACGTCAAGAAATTGTCCCGCAGGGTGATCACAGGATCGGACGAAGCCCCTCGAGAATAGGAGAACGCATCTGCCGTCCCACCTTGCCACTGCGCCAGAGCGTCGTTCAGGTCTGCGGCCTGAACGTCGAGTTCGATGCCGACCTGAGCGAGCTGATCCTGCATCGCGGCCGTCACAGGTACGAGGCTGCCCCCCGTCACGACCTTCAGCCGGAATCCGTCGCCGTACCCCGCGGCCTGCAGGAGTTGCCGTGCTTTCGCGGGGTCGTATGTGTACTTCACAGAAGGATCGTCCACGTGCCCGGCGATACCTGCCTGGAGCGGCTGCCCGGTCGGCGCGCAACGGCTGTCGAGCAAGCCCTCGTTGATCGCGTCCCGGTCGATCGCGTAGTTCATCGCCCGCCGGACATCGGGGTTGTCCAGTGGTCCACGGGTACTGTTCAGGTACATGGCCCACCACGTCGCATGATCGATCTCGGTGAGCTCGTACCCTCCGGAATCGACGAGGGCCCGAGCATCGCGAAGCTGTGGCAGCCGGACCATGGACGCCTCGACCTGACCGCTGCGCTGCGCGTTGAAGCGGGCGTTGTCATCCGGGATACCAAGAATTTCGAGAGTGTCGAACGCCGACAGTTCCGTGTCCCAGTAGTCGGCGTTCTTCTCGTACTCTGCACGGTCATTCGGCCGAACCGATACGAGCCGGTATGGGCCTGACCCGGCATCGAGCTGACTCAAATCGTGGTTCATCAACGCCGGATTGATGATGCTCGCGGGTGTGGTCGCGAATGCGAAGATCGCGTCGGCACGCGGCGCGTTCAATGCGACAACGACGGTCCGATCGTCCGGTGTCTCGATACCGTCGACGAAGGAGAAATACTCCGTCACGGTCGATCCAGGAAGCGTTCGCGCGCGTTCGATGCTCGCTTTGACCGCCGTAGACGTCACGGGGGTGCCATCGTGGAACGTCACGTCGTCGCGAAGCTCGAACGTGATGGACCGCATGTCCGGGCTGTACGACCACGTCTCGGCGACCATCGGCTGCAGCGTCGTAGCGTCGTCCGTCTTGTCCACCCGAATCAACTGGTCGTAGATCGGGAAAATGTACGGCTCCATCGCCAGCGGACTCCGCGCGAGATGCGGATCGAACGTGGTGGGCGCGAGAATCGAGGCGATGCGCAGGCGTTCTGCCGCATCGGAATCCCCGTCGCTGCCCCCGCACCCCGCAAGCACCAGGGCCGCTACCGATATCGCCACACACAGTCGGGTTGTTCGCCTCATTCGACACTCCTCTGATAACTTCCGGGACTCGCCGTCACAGACGATGGGTTCTTCCATAGTTCGGATGCGGTGGTCGCCTGTATCGGAGGCGGAGCCGGGGGTTCTGCCGGTGTGCGGGAGAATCTCGGCGCCGGTGCCGGCTGCACGACACCGGCAAGTTCTTGAAACACTCTGCGACTCGCCATATGTGGATGCTCGGGCGCCTCGGCGAAGTCGAGGACCGGAGTAACGCATGCGTCGGTTCCGTCGAAGACGGCCGTCCATTCGTCGCGTGTCTTCGTCGCGAACCTCTCCTCGAACACGGTGCGCAACTCGGCCCACCGCGACCTGTCATGCTGTTCCGGGAGCGACGCCGCCGGTAACCCGAGGCCCGTGACCATCTGGTGGTAGAACTCGGCCTCGAGCGCACCGACCGCAACGTATTTCCCGTCGGCGCACGCGTACGTGTCGTAGAACGGCGCTCCGCCGTCGAGCAGGTTCGTGCCCCGCTCGTCCGACCACTGACCCGCAGAACGCAACGCCCACAGCAGATGACCCAGCATCGGGGCACCGTCGACCATTGCCGCATCGATCACCTGCCCGTGACCGGATCTGTTTCGTTCGTGTAGTGCCGCAAGGATCCCGACGACCAGGAACATCGATCCGCCACCGAAATCGCCCAGCAGGTTGAGGGGCGGTAGCGGGCGCTCGCCGGCCCGTCCGACTGCGTGGAGCAGTCCGGTGAGGGCGATGTAGTTGATGTCGTGCCCGGCTCGGAGGCTCAGCGGGCCGTCCTGTCCCCATCCGGTCATCCGGCCGTAGATCATTCGCGGGTTGCGTGCCAGGACATCGTCGGGTCCGAGACCGAGCCGTTCGGCTACACCCGGTCGAAATCCCTCGATCAGGATGTCGGCACGGTCGATCAGCGCGAGAATCGATTCCTTGCTTTCGGGGTCCTTGAGATCTGCTTCTACAAGAATTCGACCGCGGAACTGCGGATTCCGCGGGCCGACAGGACCGAAATTGTAATCGGGGCGCCGGACACACGCGACCTCGGCACCGAGGTCCGCCAGTATCATGGCTGCGTGCGGTCCCGGCCCGATCCCCGCAAGTTCGACGACTCGCACACCGGCAAGCGGCCCGCCTCCTGCCACATCACGAGGTACGGACACTCGTCTCCTGTTCCTGTACCGTTCGACGGCCTCCCAGGACCTCGTCGATCCGGGCATTCGGGTACCCCAAGCCCGCGAGCACCTCTCGGGTGTCCTCGCCGACCGTGAAAGACCTTCCCGGAGAGTCTTTGTCGTCATTCCCCCACTCCACGAAGGTGCGGACCATGCGCAACCTCCCGAACTGCGGATCGGTGACGACGTGCGAGAACCGGTTTTCCTGGAGGAACGGGTCCTCGAGCGCACCCTGCTGCTCGAGGACACGGCACGCCGGCACGCCGTGCTCGGCGAGGAGGGCTAGCGCTTCCTCGACCGTGCGCGTTGTCAGTACCGATTCGATTTCGGCGAGGTCACCGATCCCGAGTGCCCGGAGAAGAGCCGTCGTTCGATCGGCCCCGACAGCGGCGACGGCAATCCATCCGTCGGTGCAGGCGTAGAACCGGTGGCCGTCCGCGGGACCCGGATGGTCCACTCCACCGCGCTGCGGTTCGGGGCGACCCGCATATGCCGTCAGTTCGCTGCCTTGGAGAAATATCGACGTGCTCGCGAGCGACGCCCATACCTGTTGTCCGACGCCGGTAGTGCCACGCTCGTACAGTGCTGCAAGTACACCGAGGGCCCCGAGGGCGCCCGTGCAGGTGTCGTGCGCGGGCATCGGGGCCGCGAGAGGTTGGGCGTCACCGCCTTGCGCGGCCGCCATGCCGCTCAGCGACTGAAACACCGGGTCGAATCCCGGCGCTGTCGCGTAATCGCCGGCACGACCATAGGCGGACACCGTGCACTGCACCAACTCGGGACGCTCACGTTGCAACACTTCCGGGCCGACGCCGAGCTTGTCCAGACGGCCCGGGCGCAGATTCTCGACCAGGACATCTGCTCTGCGAACGAGATTCAGCAGCGCGTCGCGTCCCGGCTCGGTGCCCAGATCCAGCACCACCCCGCGTTTGCACTGATTCACGGAGATGAACGACAGGGTGAACGCGCGGTAGGGATCCCCGTCCCGCGGTTCGACCTTGATCACCTCTGCGCCGTGATCCGCGAGCAGCGACGCGGCCAGAGGAGCCGCGAGGAACGTAGCGGCGTCGATCACCCGGATACCCTCGAGGGGACGCTGTCCCGACGGAGCCGCGGCGTCCATGGTCCTGGTGCGGCGCGGCCAGATCTCCGGTGTCCGCGACCTCTCCACAACGGCAGCGCGGGGGGTCTGCACTCGACTGCGGGAGAATGCGATCGGCACGTCGGGCATGGTGACTTCGCCCAGCACGTCGTGTTCGATCGTGGTCATGCCGTGATTGGCCGCGACGATGTCGCTCACTGCCCACTCGGCCCTCGTCCGGACGGGCGCGCACGGCACGTCTGCAGCAGCGAAGGTGCTGATCCAGTGACTACAGGGCTCCGTCGCGAACAGCGACTCGAGTTCGTGTTCGACCGCTTGCACTCCCGGGCTGCCGACGACCATCAGGTTGGTGAACTCTCCGCCGACCTCCGGAAGCACCAGGATGTCCATCCGATCGAGTGCATCGAGGGCACGGAAGAACAGATCCGGGGTCAGCGTGGCAAGGAAGAACCATTGCCCGTCCGATGCCTGGTACATGCGCCAGAAGGGCAACGAGCGCACCGAGCGGCCGGGGCTGAAGACGGGTTGGTCGACTCCCTCGATCATCATCGTCGCCATCTGTGTTGCAGCGGCGTGCACACCGCTGACAACGGCGGTGTGCCCTGCTCCCGTTCTGGTGCGGCCCACCAATCCGGCGACAGCGGCCCCTGCCCCGAGTGCACCGTGAAGAAGCGAGGTGGTTGCGACGACTGGCGCCACCGGCCGATCTTCGACACAGGGGTACCGGCCTGCGACGCCGCCGACGGCATCCAGCAGCAAGGGGTCCTCGTCGAGTTCCGCCCACCTGCCCGACGCTGCATACGGGGGCATCCACACGTGTGTCAGTCCGGGATTCCTGGCCTGGATTTCCTCCGCGCGTAAGTGCGATGCCGTGAGCCCGGCCGGTGTGTGGTCGACGAACAGGACGTCGGCTCCCCCGATCGCATTTTGAATCTCCTCGGCCCCCAAGGGCACGAGTCGTTTTCCTCGGTCCCACCACACTTCACCGGGATTCGCCGGTATGGCCGGGTCCGGCAGGACGTCGACTGCCCGCACGACGTCGGCCCCGAGGTCGGCGAGGAGCTGTCCGGCGATTCGTGCGGCCCGTGTCGTCGACACCTCCAGGACACGGATGCCGCTCAATGGACAATCACTGCCGCCTTCGTGCGACGCGGAAGGGCTGGTCATTTTCCTGCCTCAATTCGATGCTGTATTCGGTCGGGTCAATCGCTTTCGTTGCCGTGCATGGCGCCGCAAAGTAGCGGCCCTCGCATCTCCGGTGAAAAACTCCAGTTGGCGTCGCGCTTCGACTTCGACGAACCGGTCGAGGGGAGTCGTTCCGTGTCGAGAAAGTTCTGTTTCATCGCCCGCCACCCGCACGCCGAGCGTCTGAACACCCGGGTCAGACCGAGACTGCGGCTGCGGCTGCGGCTGCGGCTGCGGCTGCGGCTGCGGCTGCGGCTGCGGCTGCGGCTGCGAAACACTGGCAATTGCGTCCGCGCTCACGACTCCGTGGCGGTTTGCCATGATCGGACACCTTTCGTAGAGGAGACTTCTCGTCGAGAGAGCCGGGTCCGTCACCGGCCGGAGCGGGTATTCACCTCGGATCAACGCGTCGCGGCGTATCGCCGGCAGGAACGAACTGTGAAGCACATCACCACCGATCGAGACGGTAATCCGATTACTCATCGCGGTCAACAGGGTTACTGCAGCCCGGCGTCCGAGACGGGAGGATCGCTCGTTGCTCGATTGCCATCGCACACCGTCGAATCCTTGGATCTGACGATGATGTCACTTAGACTCGGTGGACCGGCGCGGACGACAACCCCAAAGCCGTCACCCACGCCCCACCATGACCCGCAGAAGGAAGCAGATGTGATCGAATCCGGCACTGCCGCACACACCATCACCACCCTGGCCAATCTGCGCGACGTAGCCGGACTACCGATGGGGGACGGCGGCACAACCCGCTCCGGAGTGCTGCACCGGAGCGACGCACCCCGAACGGACGACGCAGTACCGGCACACGTTTCGTCCTGGCCGCCGCGTGTCGTGGTCGATCTTCGATCGCATCGTGAGGTGCAGCGTTCACGATGCGAGTGGCCCCACCAGACCACCGTGCATCACCATCCGCTACACGACGCCGCTGCACCTGGGGTTACCCCGCCAGGAGATCTACCGGAACTCTACGATCTCATCCTCGACTCCGGCGCTGCACGCATCGCCGCACTCGTCCCATTGGTGGCCCACGCGGACGGGCCCGTACTCGTCCATTGCGCGGTGGGCAAAGATCGCACCGGCGTCGCAATTGCCGCGCTACTGCTCGCCGCCGGAGTTCGTCCCGAAGCAGTGATCGCGGACTATCTCGCCACCGCGCCGAACATGCCCGCACTGCGACAGCGGTGGGCCTCCGTTCAGTCGCGCTCGACCCGTCCACTCCTCGGCGCCCACTGGTTCGAAACGCCCGAACCGGCAATCGCCGCGGTCGTCGAACGGATCGCCACCGCACCGGGAGGGCCGGGAGGGTGGCTCCGGGACCACGGGGCGCGCGATATCGATCTGCACAAGTGGCGTGAGCGAATTCGCGCGTAGCAACTTCAACTTTCGTACCGAACCGAACAGCAGTCACCCACCGAAACGGAGTACCTCCATGCGAATTCATATCGACGCTCTGCAGTGCGAAGGACACGGCATGTGCGCTGCAACAGCGCCGGACCTTTACGATCTCAACGACGACGGCTTCGCGACGCCGACGGACTTCGAGGTTCCGCCGGGATCAGAGAGTTCGGCCGAATCCGGCGCGATGGCGTGCCCGATGGGAGCGATCAAGGTTCAGCACTGACCTCGAGTGATGGCGCTCGAACTGGAGGAATAGGGCCACGGAGCCGGTGGACCACTCGGCTGACGGCCCCGTGGCCGGAACATCACTCCCCCTCGAGCGCGTTCAGTGTTCTTTCTTCTCGCGCGCAGAACTCCAATAGTCGCGATTGGTGGCAACCTTGCCGTTGCGCAGGGTTCCGATCGAGGTCCCACGTATTCCAGCGGGCCGCATGATCCACTCGGCTGCGAACTCGTCGCCGTCGGCGATGGTTGTCACGACCTCGTAGGTGGTCCCGGGCGTAAGCTCGAGAGCTCGCTCGACGAACGCGCGCGCCTCCACAGCCCCTACTGCAACGTGCCCGGTAGGGACATCTTCGACCACGATATCGTCGTCGAACCAAGCGCAGATTTCGTCCGCATCGGCGGAATCCCATGCTGCATAGTAGCTCTTCATCCAGCCGTTGTCGGTCAAGACCGTTCTCCATTCGTTGTCGGACCCGCTGTGAGTAAGCGACGCAGCGCTGCGTCGAGCGGTTCGGTGCGGTTGTTCCCGAGGCGGTTTCCGACCGCCACGGCAAGTGCGGGATGCGTCGCACCCTTTTCGGCGAGCCCGCGTGTAGCGAGCCAGCCGACGAACATCAGATAAGTCGCGGTAAACAATTCGCGCGCTTCCTCGTCGCTGAAGCCCGCTTTCCGCAGGATCCCGAGCGCGGTATCGGTGAGGCGGCCGGCTGCGGGCGAGGGCCGGGTGACCGTCAACGCATACACGCCGGTACCCGGGTACCGCAGGAAGGTCCGGTCCATCGCGGTGACCATATCCATGTACTGCTCGATCCACGGGGCATCGGCGTCCACTGTGATGTCGACCTGTGCGGCCACTGCTTCGACGACTCGACTGACGAGTCCGTCCGTGTCGCGCAGGTGGTAGTGGACAGCAGGTGCGGTGACTCCGAGTTCTTCGGCCACCGCCCGCACCGTCAGCCGTTCGAGGGACGAACGTTCAACGACGCGCAGGCCTGCCTGCACCACATCTGTCTCGGATATGGGCTTGGGCTGCGTTCCACCACGGCGGCGAGCCATCCGGCACCTCCTCGATCGTTCGAATTCGGTCTAGCCGACGCACACGCCATTATGTCACAATAAATGGGTTGATTTACAGTGGGTAAATGACTCTTGGCGGCATCGGAGGTAGTGGGATGGACTGCGACGTCGTGATCGTCGGTGGAGGCATCGGTGGATGCGCACTAGCGGTCCGTCTGGCCACAGCCGGCCTGGAAGTGACCGTACTCGAGCGGGAACCCGTCTACAGGGACATGGTCCGGGGTGAGGCCCTCATGCCATGGGGCTATCTGGAGGCTGTGGAACTGGGTGTCGCAGACACGCTCCTCGCAGCCGACGGAATGTCGGTGATCACCCGGATGGTTCCGTACGACGAAGCATCCTCCGTCGAGACGGCACAGCGTCTCTCGAGCGACCTGTCCTCGGTCGTGCCCGGATCCCCCGGAGTGATCGGCGTCGGACATCCCGAACTACGCGAAGCACTTGCCGCAGCAGCAACCGAAGCGGGGGCGGTCCTCATTCGCGGCGTGCACCGAACTGCAATCGAAGTGGGGCCGGAGCCACTTGTGACCTACGAGATGGACGGTGAAAACCATTCACTGCGTTGCCGACTGGTGGTCGGCGCGGACGGCAAGACCTCCACTACCCGGGCTGCACTCGGGGTCACATTGTTCGCAACCCATGCGAGGGTCAAGCTCTCCGGCATGCTCGTCGACGACGGCGGGGTGTGGGACCGCTCCGTGACCACGATTGCCATCGACGGACGCAACCAGTTCATAGTCATCCCGAGACAGGACAACCGACTGCGGCTGTACGTCGGACGCCGCACGAGCGATCCTACCCCGATCAAGGGACGCACCGCGATCCCCGAGTTCCTGGAGTCGTACCGCACGCCCATCTTCCCGGACCCCCAGACACTTGCGGAGTCGACACCCATCGGTCCGTGTGCCACCTTCCCGATGAACGATGCGTGGACGAGCGAAACCGTTGTTCCCGGTGCAGTATTGATCGGCGACGCCGCCGGGTGGAGCAATCCGGTGACTGCGCAGGGACTCAGCGTGACCTTGCGCGACGCGCGCGTGCTGGCCGAGGCGCTCCTGGATCACAACGAATGGACCCCACAGACCCTCGCCGGATACGCCGAGGAGCGTCAGAGACGCATGGCGAGATTGCGGTTCGCCAGCGCATTGTCGGACTTGCTCGCCGGCTTCGGTTCGCCCGACCGCGCTGCCAGGCGGTCACGTATGCGCAGTGCGCTCAGGGAGAATCCCGAACTCGGCGCAGCGCTCGGAGTCGTGCATTCCGGTCCATGGAACGCGCCTTCCGATGCATTCTCTGCCGACATCCTCACGACTTTGGCTCTGGCCTGACCTACCTCCGACTCGGTCGGGATGCGCGACATCAGTGCAAGGCCGCCAGCTTCATCGGCAGCTCCGCGACGTCTGCCACGGACCGCAGCAGGTCATTGAGATGAGTACACGACCCGACACCCCTGAATTCGCCTACCACAAGGGGTGCAACATCGAGCACGGTCCTGCCGATCAGCCGGTCCACTGCGACCACAGCACCCGAGCATTCCGGCCAGGGCAGCACACGCGGGGTCGCCACCGCACGGACGATCTCGAGCGTGTCGGCCCTGACAGTCAGGTCCAGGTGGTACTCGTGCACCACCGTCTCGACGCAGTGCTCGTCCACGTAGCTATCGCGGAACATCGCGTCTACGACGAGGTCCCCTTCTCTGCGGACATCGATCCGCCGCAACCGCCGCATACCTTTCGCAGGCAAGGCGTCCAGGTGATGCCACGCGAGCGGGTCGGGCCCGCGAACGAGGTCCGGCGCGGGCGGACCGATCACCACGGGCGCAGTGCCGTTGGTTTCGATACCGCCGATGAACACTCCACCGGTGGCGAATCCGGCACAATAGTCCGCGCGGGGAAGGGCACTCGTCCGTGGAACCGGTACAGCGGTGACGGCGGGATCCTCACGAGTGAGTGCGTAACCGGATATCACCGTCGCCACGGGTACGTCGTCAAGTACGCGGTGGAGCAGCGAGTGCTCCCGAGCACCGTTCGGGAGCGCTGCCGCGAGTGCGGACCGGAACCCCGACCCGGCACGAACGCCCACCAATGCGGTCAGATCCGGACCCGCCTGCCCCGCATCTGCGGACATCACAGTCCGACCACCAATGAAGTCGATCTCCACAGCGCTGTGCACGGTGTCGAACTGCACCGGCGAGCCGTCACCATGAGTGCCGAGATCCCTTCCGCTGCCGTGCAACAGCAACTGACCCTCGCGACCGTCGGGGCGGAGGATGGCGACCGCGGTCGTGCGCCGCACGGAATACGGCAATCGCGCCGGAGTGGAATCGGTCGGATTGTGCACCCCTCTCCGCAGTACCCACGAGTTCTCGCCCACAGCTTTCCTCCGCATCGCTCTACCCTTGCCGATAATGTACACTGTCGTCAGATCCGGGATATCATGGTCGGAAGTGCACATTTTCGATAAAAATACTTGCACAGCAACGTATCTCGATTATCTGAGGCACACATCGGCTATGCCGGCCATCGCCCGAACGGATCAGGAGTTGTCCATGACTTCCCAGCCTGTAGAGCTCGTGCCCGATGCGCTGTACGCAGTCGGCGACGCGGCACCGAACGACGGACGCCTGTCCTGGGCCTCTCCCGGCACGTCGGCGTTCGAGCCCGTCAACTCTTTTCTCCTCGTCGAAGACGGGCACGCCCTCCTCATCGATCCCGGTGTCGCGGCGCATGAAAGCACGATGCTCGGCCAACTGGGCGAGATCCTCGGGCCCGAAACGAAATTGTCGGTGTTCTGCACGCGATTCGAAGGTGACTGTGTGACCGCACTCGGTCCGGTCATTCGCGATTTCAACGTCGTGAGCATCTTCGGCGGCGGTGTGAGCAATCCCTTCGACTTCTTCGAGGACGTCAGCCCGCAGGAACAGATCCGCACCGACCACCACATCGAGATCCTTCGCAAGAAGGCCGGAGACACCATCGAGGTCGGCCCGGGACGCAGCGTCGACCTGCTCTCGACCTCACTCCGCGTCCTGACCACGTTCTGGCTGTACGACGAGCGCACGGGCACCCTGTTCACCTCGGATTTCTTCGCATATGAGGGACTCGATCATGCGGATCGATCCGATCTGGTTCGTCACACGACCCCGGACACGTTCGACCGCAGCGCCGCGGCACGCCGCCTGTTCACGAAGATCGACTGGTTGCTGCTCGCCGATCCGGCACCGTTCGTCGAAGAACTGGACCGGCTCTTCGACACCTACGACATCCGTGCGATAGCTCCTGGTCACGGTCGGATCATCGTCGGGCGTGAGACCGTCCGTTCCTACTACGAGCTGACCCGCGAGCTTCTGCTGACCTGCGGTCGAGCTCACTCCACAGGAGAGGTTCCCGTTCATGGCTGAGCCGTTTCGCGAGATCGCCCCGGGCCTGTTCTGGCTGGGCGACTGCCTGAAGTTCGAGTACGGAGACGAGATCTGGCACGGTCACGTCTCCACGTACCTGGTGGTCGGCGACGACCGGACGTTGCTGCTCGACACCGGTCACCCCGCCCACTGG
>NZ_JAUZMZ010000170.1:0-9753 GCF_036327435.1 Rhodococcus chondri
GCGAACTCGACGGCAACGTGCTCGGCGGCCTGCTCTCCAATGCCGATGCCGGTCTCGAGCAGACGTCGAACAAGCTCGCCGCGCTCGACGCGATCGACGCCACGCTCGCCCGCGGCGACCGCCGCCTGCTCACCCTGGACCTGTCCGGACGTGAAGCCATGGCCGCCGTCGCAGTCGGCGATCTCGACACCGCCGACCATGTCGCGGTCTACACACCGGGCGCCGGCTCCACCGTGCAGGGCAATCTACCTGGTTACGATGCGCAGCTCTCCGCGCTGCGCGACGAAACCCGGCGGCAACTCGAGATGGCGGGACGCGAAGACGAGACGGTTGCCGCCGTGACGTGGCTCAATTATCAGGCCCCGCACTGGGGGTGGGGCCTCGCATTCACCGAGCGCAGTCCCGTCTCCGATCTCGCTGCGACACAGGCGGCGCCGCGGCTCAGTGTCTTCTTCGACGGGCTCGGCGCGTTCCGCACGGACACCCCGCACGTGACCGCCGTCGGGCATTCGTACGACATTGCCTCCCTCGGGTTGCCCTCCGGCGCCGCGTATCTCGTAGAGGCTGCCGGCGATTACGTGGCGGACGCGGGCACATTCGGCGGCGACCCCAGTTTTCTCGACGGACTGACCCGCCTGTCGACCGACGCCGGTCTCGATGCGGCAGGTAACTCCCGCACGGGTTCGACCGGACACAGTGCGTACCTCGATCCCGGGTCCATGAGTTCCTACAACATCGCGGGCGTCGTCGCCGGCACCGCGGAACGGAGTGCGCGATGACCACTTCCACCGCTGTACGCGCGGGGGCCGGAGTCCTGGTCGCCCTGGCCGCGGCAGCATGCATGAAGGCGCCTGTGCCGCTGGCGGTTCCGGAACCTGTCGCTTCCACCAGTGCCGGGGCCGTCGAGTTCTACACCCGGGTGCAGCGGGACGTGCTCGCGGCCCTGTCCGCCGAATTCCCCGAGCTTCGATTCGGTCAGAGGTACGCCCGCACCGATGCGTCGTGCCGGCTCGACGACGGCACCACCGGTACCGTGGTGCACCTTCCGATCCACGGGTCCGACAGTCCGGTGCCTCCCGATCGGCTCGAACGCGCTGCCGAGTTGTTCGAGCAGACCGCGGCGCGCGCAGGATTCCATGGCCGGCAGCTGCTACCTCCCGACACGGGCTTCGCGATCCGGCTGTTCGCCGCCGACGGTTCCTACGTCACGTTCGGGAGTTACGTCGCCGCGACGGTCGGCCTGTCGGTCGGTTGCTACCGGGATTGAGCCGTCCGGTCAGTTAGGCTCGTCGGGTTCGTTCTGGTACCTCGGAGTCGGCGAAGGAGCAGGATATGCGTCCGATGCTCGGTATCGCCGTCGACGAGGGCGAAGTGTGCGCGGTGCTCGTCGACGCCGATGTTCCGGCGCTCGGACCGTTCGATTCCCAACGCTGGGCCCACGAGCCCGAGGTTTCACCCGCCGACGCCGCGGCCCACGCGGTCACCGCGATGGCCGGGCGGGCCGCGGCGGCCTCGCTCACCGTCGACCGGATCGGATTGGTGGCGTGTCCGGACGAGTCCGATGCCGTCCGCGAGATCGCCGACGCCGTCCGCGCCGCTGCGGATGTCGAGGTGGACGTGGTCCCGCTCGACGACGCGCGGCTGGCGTTCTTGGCGGGTGCCCCGGAGTTCGCGGAGACACCGGTGCTGGCGCTGCACAACCGTACCGATGGCGTCGAGTCCGCATCGATGGTCGATATCGGCTCGGTGCGGATCCTTTCGACCGTCGCCCTGGACGGTGATTCACTCACCGGTTACACCGAGTCGCTGCCCGAGGTGATGGACGAGGCGATTGCGCGGGCCGGCGTCCATCCCCACGCGCTGGTGTTTCTCGATCTGCGGCCCGGCGACGCCGCCCCCGCGCGGGAGTTGTCCACGATTCTCGGCGTGCCGTTCGTGACCCCGCACGGGGTGCCGTGGCATCGCGCGACCGGCGCAGCACTCGTCGCGGCACGGCAGGGAGAAGCGGTAACTGCTACAGCAGCAACGGTTTCCGGTCGTCGCCGGGGTGCGGCACTGCTGGCGACCCTCGTCGCGCTCGTCGCGATCCTGGGTGGGGGACTGGCCGTGGCCGTCGGCGGCTCGGATCGCCCTCAGGCCGGTGTCCCGGGCCTGCAAACCGCGGTCGCGCCCGTGCCGTCGCCCGTTCCTGCGCCGAGTCGCCCCGCCACCAGCACCGCGACACCGGATCCTTGCGCCACGGTGCAACCGGCGTCGTGGCCGGTGCGAGCCTCCGACCCCGACCCCTTGCAGGAGCCCACGCCGCCCGTCGCAGCCCCGTGCGAGCGCGTCGCCGATCCTGCGCCCTGAGCCGACCGGCGACCCCACCGTGCGCACGTTCGTCCGTCACTTCTCCAAGTGGGAGAGCGCCGAGCGGGCGGCATGGAATCCGCACATGCCGTGCGCTCCCGCCCCCGGCGGTGTCGCGGCCGAACACAGATACACGCCGGGAACACCGGTCGCATACGGATCGAGAGAGGGACGTGGCCGAAATACGAGCTGAAGCGCGGAATTGGCACCGGTGACGATGTCACCTCCGACATAGTTCGGGTTGTGGACAGCCATCTCGGTGGTCGTCCGTACGTGCACGGCACGGATCGTGTCGCGGAACCCTGGAGCGAACCGCTCGATCTGGGCGGTGATCGCCTCGGTCGCGTCTCCTGTGTAACCGCTCGGCACGTGGGCATAGGCGTACAGCGGATTCAGACTTCCCGCCGAGCGCGACGGGTCGGCCACGAACTGCTGTCCCACCAGGACGAACGGGCGGTCCGGCATGATGCCGCGCCCGACTTCACGCTCCGCGGCGGCCGTCTCGGCGAGGGAGCCGCACACGTGCACCGTACCGGCGCGGCGGGAAGGCTCGTGCCGCCACGGCACGATTCCTTCGATCGCGTATTCCACCTTGAACGCGCCGGGACCGTGCCGATAGCGGCGGTAGGCGCGGGCGGTGCGCCGGGGCATGCGGTCACCGACGATGCGCACCGCCGCCGAGGGCGAGGTGTCGAGCAGCACCAGGTCCGGCTTCCCGAGTTCGTCGAGGGACTCGACGCGTATACCGGTTTCGATGGAGCCCCCGTTCTTCTCGACGAGCGAGGCCATCGCGGCAGCGATGGCGCCCGACCCGCCTTGCGCAACGGGCCACCCGTAAGCGTGGGCCGCCGTGCCCAGGGCGATCCCGATGGCAGAAGACATCGGTGAGCCGAACGGCCGCAACGCGTGGGCGGCCACCCCCGCGAACAGCGCACGCGCCTCGGGCGTCGACCAGCGGCGTCCGAGCACCGCGGCGGGCATGGCGGCATACGCCCCGAATCGGGCGAGCAGCACAGGATGGGCGGGCACGTGGAGCATCGGGCGCAGGAAGTCCTCGGTGATGCCGCCGAAACGTTCGGTCAGCGAGCCGAAGATGCGGCGCCACGCGGCCCCGTCCGTGCCGAGCGCGGCGGCCGTCTCCTCCACGGATCGGTAGGCCGCGCCGCCGCGTCCGCCGTCGAGCGGGTGAGCGTACTGCACCTCGGGCCACGACCATGTGAGCCCGTGTGCCGCAAGGTCGTACCGCCGGCTGAAGGGTGTGTCGACGGCCAAGGGATGAAAGCCGCTGCATTCGTCGTGGACGAGTCCGGGCAGCGTCAGTTCGCTGCTGCGGGTACCGCCACCGATCGTCTCGGCCGCCTCGAGCACCCGAACCCGTACTCCCGCCGAGGACAGGACGACGGCGGCAGCGAGCCCGTTGGGCCCGCTGCCGACTACCACCGCGTCGGTCATGCCTCCACCTTGGCACGGGTGGACTCGATCTGCGGGTGGAGGTACGCCGTCCCGGCCGGTTCGTAGCCGGGCATCCGCCAGGTGACGGTGTGCCGGATCGGCCCGTTGGGCAGCCAGGGCTGCTCCGACACCGCGTCCTCGATGTGGTAGTGCCCTCGCTCGACGACACCGAGGGCGGCATCGATGACCTTGTAGTCCAAGGTCTTCCGGTTGATGGGCTGCGACTCGATCCACGCCACGACGCACTCGCCCGGAGCGAACCGGCACCGTTGCTGCACGGCCGTGATCGTCTGCTCGTTGTGGAGGTGACCGTCACCGAATTGCCAGCCCACGAGCGTCGTGCAGGTGAACTCTCCCTCGCGGATACGGTAGTTCTCGAGCTTGTCGAGGTGCCGCATCATCAGCGACATCAGACCGCGACCCTGGCTGTGCATCGTGCGCCACGCCACCGCCTTCTGCATGAAGATTTCGGCGACCTCCTTGCCGTACGCCCCGGCCAGCTGATCGATCTGGTTGGTGTTGAACTTGGTGAGATGCTCGTTGAGCTTGTTCTCCGCCTCGTCGCCACGGAAGGCCCACAGCGCAGAGGCCCAGTTGCCGGCGTACTGGCGCATCGACGGCAGGAAGGAGACGAGGTCGGGGCGCAGGTTGCCCAGGATCGGGAACAGGAGGAACGCCGTCAGGATCGGTGCAAGCAGCCACAGGGAGCTCACGTCACCGACACCGTAACCGCCGCCGGCGGGGAAGCCACCGAAGAGCCAGACCGCGGCGAACATGTAGAACACATTCCATTCCAGCGGCACGGCCAGCGGGAACGTCGAGGTGATGAAGATGTGGAACAGGACCATGCCGACGATGGCGAGCCAGGTGACCGTCGTATTCGTGGAGAATAGCAACACCAGCGGCACCACGAGTTCGACGACGGTTCCGCAGACGTGGGCGAGGAACCAGCTGATCTTCGAGGGACGCAGATCCTCCGGGTAATTGCGGTAGAGCGAGCGCTTGAACCGCTTGGAGGTGAGCCACGGGGTGTTGCTGAGCATCGGCGGGATCACGTTGGTGAAATGGTGACCGAACTTCGAGACGCCGGCGCCGAACCACACGGTGACCAGCGCAATCTTGGCCGCAAGGATCATGTCGACGTGGTTGCCGAACACGCCGAAGAAGAAGATGACGGCGATGTACTGCTCCGAGCGTGCCGCCAGGAACACCACGCGGTCTCGCAGGCCCATGACGACGATCAGGCCGATGTAGGTCAGCAGCGCCCACTGCGGCAACAGCCCGGCTTCGCTGCCCGGCAGGGCGTTCGTGCTCACGCCGGGAGTGATCAGCAGGAACAGCAGCGTGGCGAGGAGCGCGAAGTAGACCGCCACGTCGAACGTGGTGCGATGGTCACCCCTGGTGAGCGGCACCACCTTCGGCCACGGTGGAAGCCGGAGTGTGCCGCGCCGGGTCCAGTAGCGCCAGCCGCCGGTGAACGGCTTGAACTTGAAGGCGAGGGGACCGGACGACGAGGCGTACCCGGTGATCTCGAACAAGATGGTCCACACCATCAGCTTCTGATACACGATCGGTTCGCCCCACCAGGCGGAAAGATCTCCGAAACCCATTCCGGGAGTGGTAAGTCCGACGATCGCCGCGCCGCCGAGGATGTAGAAAGCCAACTTGTACATGTAGAGCATGTGCATCTGTTTCGGGCCGCCGAATCCGTATTCGGCCCAGTGGGTCGCCAGGACGCGCATCCGTTCCATGAAGGGCATGTCGTCGTAGGTGGCGGGGTCGACCGGTGGCATGTCTGCCGTCTTGAATCCCATTGTGACTCCTGAAATTTGCGCAGGGATGGTCGCCGCGAGGGGCACTCGCGTCGTGGTCGGTGTGGGTGTGGGTGTGGGTGTGGGGTGTGTCAGGTGTGCTGCAGGCTGCGCCTGAGCGAGGGTTTGTCGATCTTGCCGACGGGGTTCTTCGGCAGTGTGTCGAGGAGGTCGATCTGTTCGGGGATCTTGGCCTGCATGAGATGGCGCCGGCAGTGGTCGAGCAGATCCTCGGTGGTCGTCGTCGCGTCGGGGTACAGCGCCACGTAGGCCACGGGGACCTCGCCGAGGACCGGATCGGGGCGACCGACGACCGCCGCTTCGAGAACGTCATCGATGGAGGTCAGCACGGTTTCGATCTCCTTGGGGTAGATGTTCTCCCCGCCGCGGATGATCATGTCCTTCACGCGGTCCACGATGCGCAGGTACCCGTCGTCGTCGAGGACTCCGATATCGCCCGTGTGAAGCCAGCCGTCGCGTACGGCGTCGGCCGTGGCGTCCGGTCGGTTCAGGTACCCGCGCATGACGGTCGGGCCCGCCACTACCACTTCTCCGCGCGTCCCGGGTGGCAACAGTTCACCGCCCGCGGACATGATGCCGATGCGTTGGCCGGGCAGGGCGGGCCCGACCGTCCCGAGCTTGCGGACTCCGTCGACGGGATTACACGCCGACGCACAGGTGGCCTCGGTCAGACCGTAACCCTCGACCATGACGAAGCCGAAGCGGTCGTGGCACCGTTGCAACAGCTCCGTCGAAACCGGCGCGGCACCACATACGACGACGCGCAGCGACGACGTGTCGGGACGAACGGTTCCGGGCAGCGCGGCAAGCATCGCATAGATTGCCGGTACAGCGGAAAAGTATGTGGGACGGAGCTTTTCCACGTATTCGAAGAATCGGCTCGCGGAAAAGGTGCCGATCACACTGAGCTGACCACGCGCACGCCAGACCGCGAGCGCACTCACCATGATGGCGTTCACGTGGAACAACGGCAGAACCAGCATGCAGTGGTCGTCGGCGGTGAGGTCGAAGTGCCGCGCCATCATCGACGACATCGCCTCGGCGTTGTCGTGGTCGAGCATGACGCCCTTCGGCCGGCCGGTCGAGCCGCTGGTATAGATGACCAGACTCGTTTCGTCCCCGCGAAGCGCGACGGGGTCCGGACCGTCTCCCTCGTAGGCGAGGTCGTGCACGGCGATGCTCGGGCCGCCGCCGTCGGGGGCACCGGCGCCGCTGTTGATCACGAGGACGGCACCGGAGTCGGAGATCTGGTAGTCCGCTTCCGATTCCGTGAACGCCGGGTTGACCGGCGTGGCGGCCGCCCCGAGTCGCCATGCCGCGAGCATTGCGACGAGCAGCTCCACCCGGTTCGGAAGCATGATCGCCACGATGCTGCCCGGACCGACCCCGTGACGAGCGAACTGCGCTGCGACAGCGCGGCTTCGGTCGTCGCGGACCGCCGGGCGAGCGCGATCCTCGCCGGGGACGTTCCAGGGAAGATACGGGAAGGACATGAAGGCTCCTCGAGTCGACGAGCAGGTATCGGTTGTGATACATGACACTATGCGCCGGGTGTGATCCGGAACACGTCCGCGAAGAACCAAGTTCACCGGCCGACTTGGCGAAAATGCACAAAATGCGGTCGGTCACCCCGACGGACGGACCGTCTTCGGCAACAACACGGGGCGTCCGAGCACACAGCACACATGCAGCGCCAGCTCGACGTCGAGCCGGTTGTCGGTGAACGGCCGCCCCCGTTCCTCCTCGGCCTTCTGCAGGCGGTACTTGACGGTGTTGCGATGGAGTACGAGCTCCTCGGAGGTCTGCACATAGCTGCCCCCGGTGCGCAGGAAGACCCGCACCGTTTCCCTCAGCCGTTCCGCGGCGGGCGTGTCGGCCGCGAGCGGGCCGAGTACGTCCGCCACCCATCGTCTGGTCGAGGCGATATCCCGGGCCAGCACCGCAGTGACGGCCATGCCGTCGTCGCCGTAGAAGACCACTCGGCTGTGCGGAGCAGCCGCGCTGCTCGCCACGGTCCGCAGCGCCTCGGCCTGCTCGTGGGTGCGCCGAAATCCGCCNACGCCGCTCCCCGGTTTCCCGAGCGCCACCCGCAAGCCGGGCGTGGCCTGCACGAACGAGCGCAGGCGCGGTAGGTCGACGCCCGTGCCGCGCGGCGGCATCGCCGTCCAGACCCAGGCCGTGCGGCGGTCGACCGGCACGAACAGCGGGCGCGCCCCCGCACCGCCGGCGGCCGCCAACGTCTCCGCTACCGCCGCAAGAGCGTGGGTCTGATCGGCCCCCTGATGTGGGCCCTGAGTCCACACGACCGCGCCGAGATGGGTGCCGTCGAGGCGGTACCCCGTCTTCGCACCGAACTCCTCCGGATTTGCCGGGCCGCCGCCGAGTACCTGCTCCACCAGTGTCGAGGTCACGTCCTCCGTCTGCTGCAGCAGCGCGAGCCGTTCCTTCTCGTGGGCGTCGAGCACCGCGCGTGTTATCCAGTCGACGTACTTGTGCATCCATCCGGCGAGGTAGTGGAGGAGTTTGAGCTTCAGGTCGGGTGCGCACTCGAGCTGCTGGATCTCCTCGAACATCTGATTGAGCAGATCGTCCGAACCGATGTGGTAGGCGCGGCGCAGTGCCGCCGCCGGGACATCGCGACGGGCGAGCCGGATGGCATACTCGGTGGCCGCCGTGGTGGGCTGCACCCGTTCGAGCGGGATGCTGTTGCGGATCATGTGAAGGATGGTGGCGACGTTGCCCTCCACGCTCGCCCCGAGCATGTCGGCCAGTTCGGGAGCGTCGAGATCCTCGATGGTCGACTCGATCGCCGCGTTCATGCTGGCGGTGACCTCTCCGTACCGGCGTTGCAGGCGGTCGCCGACGAGCACCACGAGTGCCTGCACCCGCTCGGCGGATGCATCCTCCGCCGCAGTCCTGCGCGTGGATTCGTCGCTCATTGCACTCCTCCGCCAGAGGATCCGTTCGCGGTCGATACTCGCCTCGAAGGGCCGCCACACGGTATGGATATCGCTGAATCCTAGTCGAATGGCGGCGGTCCACCACGGCGTGAGCCACGTCGTCGGCGGTGTCCGGGCTGCTCTTCGGCTCGGCGATGACCGCACCGATCCCGGCGGCCGGCTCGGCCGGTCGGGCTACCCCGAAGCACCTGCTCCGATCGTTCGGCCCGCCCGCGTCAGCGCTCGCTGTGCCGGTCGTCGCCGACCGACCCGACCACCGCGACGACCGGCACAGCCGCGCTACGGGCGAGGATCACCGAGACGATCTTTCCGGCACGGGACTGCCCGTCGAGCCGGCCTTCGCCGACCACCACGAGATCTGCCGTGGCAAGCGCGGCATCGAAACCGACGGTGTCGAGGACGAATTCGGCTCCGGAACGCAGTTCGGCGTCGAAGCGTGCCCACATGCCACCGGAGAATCCGCCGGCTGCACCGGTGCCGTCCACCGGCCGCGGATCTCGGGGCAGTTGTGCCGCGGCCCGGTCGAGGCGCCGGGTCAGACAGTCGACCGCCGCGGGATCGGCGCCCTTCTGCGGGCCGAACACCCGCGCCGCGTCGGTGTACCGGGTGGTGACGTCGGTCAGCACCGTCACCGTTGCGGCGCCGAGGCCGCCCGCGTCCTCGATCGCCGCGATCGCACCGAAACCTCCGTCGGTCGTAGCGGATCCACCGGCTGCGACGATGATGCGCTGTGCCCCGCGTCGCGCGGCCGCAGCCATCACCAGGCCCGTTCCGTAGGTGTCGGCCGTGACCGGGTCGCGTACTCCCTGGTGCGGCGTGGTGATGCCGCTGACGGTGGCCAGTTCCACCACGGCAATGCCGTCCGCGGACAAGCCGAAGACCCCGGTACACGGCGCACGCCAGGGGTTCACTGCGGGAACCTCGACGAGCTCGAGACCCAGTGGTCCGGTCAGGGCTTCGAGGGTGCCTTCACCGCCGTCCGCGACCGGCATCCGCACAGCTTGCCGCCCCGACGATTCCACGCCGGTCGCGATCGCTTCGGCCACTTCGGCCGCGCTGTAGGTGCCCTTGAAACTGTCGGGTGCGATCAGAACCCGCACGGCCGGACCGCCTTCCCCGACGGGGCGCGGTGGGAGGTGCTCACCCGCGCAGCACCCAGT
>NZ_JAUZMZ010000171.1:0-9747 GCF_036327435.1 Rhodococcus chondri
TGACCGCGGCGATCCCGGTGCGTATCGCGCTCTTCGCCGTCGGCGACACGGAGCACGTGCTGGTCCTGGTCATGCATCACATCAGCGGAGACGGATTCTCCCTCGGCCCGCTGACCCGGGATGTCATGGTCGCCTACACCGAACGGGCGGCCGGACGGCTGCCCGCCTGGGCACCGCTGCCGGTGCAGTACGCCGACTTCGCGCTGTGGCAGCGCGAGGTGCTCGGTGTCGAGGACGATCCCGACTCGCAGGTCTCGGCCCAGCTCGACTACTGGCGGACCGCGCTCGCCGGTCTGTCCGACGAGCTCGAGCTGCCCATGGACCGTCCGCGGCCGGCGATGCCGTCCATGGCCGGTGCCTACCACGCGTTCACGCTCGATCCGGAACTGCATCGCGGACTCGCCGACCTGGCCCGCGCGCGCAACACCTCGATGTTCATGGTGCTGCACGCGACGCTCGCAGCGCTGCTCGCCCGGCTTACCGGGAGCCGCGACATCGCGGTGGGCACCGGTGTCGCGGGGCGCGGCGAGCCCGAGCTCGACGACCTGATCGGCATGTTCGTCAACACGCTCGTGTTGCGCACGGACGTCGATCCTGCCGGTGGATTCGGAGAACTCGTCGATCGCGCCCGCGAGACGGACCTGTCGGCGTTCGCGAACTCCGATGTGCCGTTCGAACGGCTCGTCGAGGTGCTCGATCCGGCGCGGTCGTCGGGACGTCACCCGTTCTTCCAGGTGATGCTGTCGCTTCAGAACTTTCAGCCGATCTCCTTCGAGTTGCCGGGCCTGAACATCAGTGGCCTCGACACCGGAGAGGTAGCGGCGAAGTTCGATCTGATGCTGACCCTGGAAGGCCGGTACGACGACGCCGGAGACCCGGCGGAGATGGTGGCCGGTTTCACGTACGCGACCGACCTCTTCGACGCAGCCACCGTCGAACGGTTCGCGGAGCGATTCGTCCGAATCGTCGAGGCGGTGGTGGCGGATCCCACCGTCACCGTTGGAGACATCGACATCCTCGGCGTGACCGAACGCGCTCGTCTGCAGGGCGGCGGCGGTGGCGAAGCGGAGGCCGAACCGGCCGTGGTTGCCCGCAGCCTTGTCTCGGTGCTCATGTCCACCGTCGAGTCCGACCCGGAGGCTCCCGCAGTGGCGGACGGTGAGGATGCGTTGTCGTACGCCGAACTGGACGCTCGGTCGTCGCGCCTTGCCCGGTATCTCATCGGTCGTGGACTCGGCGCCGGTAGCCGGATCGGGGTGCGGTTGCCTCGATCCGCCGAGCGGGTCGTCGCGGCGTGGGCGGTCCTGAAGGCCGGGGCGGCGGCGGTGTTCCTCGACACTGTCGACGCCGAGGTCGACGCCACTCTCACCGTCGCCGCGGCCGATGCCGGCTCCGGTGCGATCGTCCTCGACGACATGGACACGGCCGCGACGGTCGCGGCGCTTGCTGCGACTCCGGTGACGTACGCAGATCTGGTTCGTCCGATTCGAGGCGCGGATCCCGCTTTCGTGATCGGCGCGGGCACCGGAGAGGAACGGGTGCTCGGGCACGCGGCCGCGGCAGAGGCCGCAACACGACTCGCGGATCGTTTCGGGGTCGACTACGACGCGCGGACCCATCTGCACGGTCCCGCGAATTCGGAGGCGGCAGCGCTCGAGCTGCTGGTGGCCGCCGCGTCCGGGGCCGCGGTCGTCACGCCGCGGAGCGCCGCGGCCTCGTTCGAGGACGAACTCGACGAGCAGTGGGTGACCCACCTGTTCGTCGGTGCGCAGGGTGCGCCCGGCTTCGGCGACGGGATACCCGAGGACCTCGCCGCGGTGATCTTCGTGGACGCGCATCCCGTCGAGGGTTACGCAGATCTGCTCGATGGCGGTGGCGACGGCCCCGAGGTGTTCACCGATGCCACCGCATTCGATCGGACGGATGCGACGGTGTCCGGCGGGTCCGGCACGCTCCCCGAGGCGTGACCCAGGGGGCGCGGCGGTCCGGCCACCGGACCGCCGCGAGGTTCCGATCGTGTAACGAAATGCTCTTCAACGGGGGTATAGAGTTGATCCTTCGTGCACGCATCAGCCGGATGTGGCGCCGAAGGGCGGTTTGTACCATGGAGCCGGTTATTGGGTCAATAGACGAGAGGGCCCCGAGTCGCGCTGCGATCGAGGTCCTCGAGTCCTGGGCGTGAGGGGTTGTAACGAATGACGGCTGATGAGACCGGTGCCAAGGCTGCAGGGGGCGCGCGCCGCAGGTCCGGTTCCAGCAGGGTCGCTCGTCGTCCTCGCCGCACGCGCTTGCTCACCTTGCCGCAGA
Source organism: Rhodococcus chondri (assembly GCF_036327435.1). Taxonomy (NCBI): domain Bacteria; kingdom Bacillati; phylum Actinomycetota; class Actinomycetes; order Mycobacteriales; family Nocardiaceae; genus Rhodococcus; species Rhodococcus chondri. The sequence goes on from NZ_JAUZMZ010000171.1 coordinate 2,308, forward strand.
TGCTCGCCGCCGCCGTCGAGATCGACCCCTCGGCCCCGGCGGTGGTCCTCGGGGATCGCAAGCTGACCTACGCCGAACTCGACGAGCAGTCCTCTCGCCTCGCCCGCGTGCTCATCGCTCGCGGGGTGCGACCCGAGACATTCGTCGCGCTCGGTCTGACGCGTTCGATCGAGTCGGTCCTTGCATGGTGGGCCGTCGCCAAGACGGGGGCGGCCTTCGTTCCGGTGGACCCGACCTACCCCGCCGACCGGATCGAGCACATGGTCTCCGATTCGGGGTCGCGCGTCGGTCTCACCGTCACCCAGCACCTCGACCACCTGCCGAGCTCCGTCGACTGGCTGGTGCTCGACGGTGACGACCTCGCCGCCGAATCCGCGGCGGTCTCGGGCGCGCCGGTGACCTATGCGGACCGGATCGGGTCGCTGTCCGTGGACAACACCGCGTATGTGATCTACACCTCCGGGTCCACCGGGCTGCCGAAGGGTGTCGTCGTCACGCACGGCGGCCTGTCGAACCTGTCGGCCGAACAACGCGACCGGTTCAAGATCGACTCGTCTTCGCGCACCATGCATTTCGCATCTCCGAGCTTCGACGCCTCCATACTCGAACTGCTCCTCGCGATCGGAGCCGGCGCGACGATGGTGATCGTGCCGCCGACGATCTACGGTGGCGACGAGCTGGCCGACCTGCTGCGGCGCGAGGGCGTCACCCATGCCTTCATCACCCCGGCAGCGCTGGCCTCGATGGATCCTGCGGGACTGGACTCGCTGCGTGCGGTGATGGTGGGCGGCGAGGCCTACACCACCGATCTCGTGGCCAAGTGGGCCGGCGACCGGGATTTCTTCAATGTGTACGGGCCGACCGAGGCGACCGTCGTCGCGACGAGCAGCGACCCGCTCGAAGTGGGTGGGCCGATGCCGATCGGTGTCGCCGTGCGCGGCGTCTCGGCGCACATCCTCGACGGCCGCCTCAATCCGGCTCCGATGGGTGTCTCCGGAGAACTGTATCTGTCGGGGCCCGGCGTGGCCCGTGGGTACCACCGGCAGCTCGGTCTGACCGCCGAGCGGTTCGTCGCGAGCCCTTTCGCGGGGGAGAGCGGCGGTGAACCGGCCGCGCGCATGTACCGGACCGGTGACGTCGTGCGGTGGGTCGAGGGACCGGCCGGGCCGGTCATCGAGTATGTCGGCCGCAGTGACTTCCAGGTGAAGGTCCGCGGCTTCCGCATCGAACTCGGCGAGATCGACGCCGCGCTCGCCGCGCACGGATCCGTCGAATTCGCGTCGACCATCGGACATACCTCCGCGACCGGAGTGACGTCGCTGGTGTCGTACGTCCTGCCCGCCGCCGGCGCCACTGTCGATGCGGACGTTCTCAAGGAATTCGTGGGCCGGTCGCTGCCGACACACATGGTGCCGGCCGTGGTGATGGCCCTCGACGAGATCCCGCTCACCGGAAACGGCAAGCTCGACCGAAATGCCTTGCCGGAGCCGGTATTCGAGGCGAAGAAGTTCCGCGCTCCGTCGAACCCGGTCGAGGAGACCGTCGCATCGGTGTTCGCCGACCTGCTCGGTGTCGAACGGGTCGGCGTCGACGACGACTTCTTCGAACTCGGCGGCAACTCGCTGATCGGCACGCAGGCGGTGGCCCGACTCGGTGCGGCCTTCGACACACAGGTTCCGGTGCGAGAACTGTTCGAGGCCTCCACCGTGGCGGCCTTCGCCGCGCGTCTGGAATCGCACGCCGGCGGCGACGGGCGCGCCCCGCTCGTGCCGCAGGAACGCGGCGCGCTCGTCCCGCTGTCGCTCGCGCAGCAGCGGATGTGGTTCCTCAACCGGTTCGACACGGCCTCGACGGTGAACAACATCCCGCTGGCGATCCGGCTGACCGGCGCCCTCGACATCGCGGCGCTGCAAGCCGCGATCGCGGACGTCGTCGACCGGCACGAGATCCTGCGGACCCTGTACCCGGAGCAGGATGGTACCGGCCACCAGGTGATCCTTCCGACGGCGGAGGTCGCCCCGGACCTGGACCCCGTCCCCTCGACGGAGGAAGGCATCCTCGCCGACGTGATCGACTTCGTCGACCGCGGTTTCGATGTCGCGTCCGAGGTGCCGGTGCGCATTCGCCTGTTCGCCGTCGGCGACGTCGAGCACGTGCTCGTTCTCGTCCTCCACCACATCAGTGCGGACGGCTCGTCGATGGCGCCGCTGACCCGCGATGTCGTCACCGCCTATGCGGCTCGCAGCGTCGGCGCGGCACCGGCCTGGGAACCACTGGCCGTGCAGTACGCCGACTTCACGCTGTGGCAGCGCCGGGTCCTCGGTGCCGAGGACGACCCGGGCTCGCTGATCGCCCGGCAGCTCGACTACTGGAAGACGACGCTCGCCGGGCTGCCCGACGAACTCGTCCTGCCGACCGACCGTCCGCGCCCACAGACGGCGTCGAACGCCGGTGCGATGTACCGCTTCCCGATCGATGCCGATCTCGTCTCCCGTCTCGAATCGGTCGCGAACTCCCAGCACGGAACCTTGTTCATGGTCGTGCACAGTGCGCTCGCCGTCTTGCTGGCCCGGCTGTCCGGAACCGACGACATCGCGATCGGCACACCCGTGGCCGGACGCGGTGAGCAGGCCCTCGACGACCTGGTCGGCATGTTCGTCAACACGCTGGTGCTGCGTACCCGGGTCGCGCCGGAGACGAGCTTCACCGAGCTCGTCGCCCAGGCCCGCGAGACCGACCTCGGTGCGTTCGGGCATGCCGACCTGCCGTTCGAGCGGCTCGTCGAGGTGCTCAACCCCGCGAGGTCGCAGTCACGTCATCCGCTGTTCCAGGTCGCGCTGTTCTTCCAGAACCTCGAAGAAGCCCATCTCGATCTCGCGGGCCTACGGGTGGAGGGCCTCGACGCGGGCGTGAATACCGCGCGCTTCGATCTGCAGTTGACCCTCGCGGCCGATCCCGACAGCGCCGGCATGGTCGGCATGCTCACCTACGCCACCGCGTTGTTCGACGAATCGTCGGTGGTGGCCATCTCGCAGCGCCTGCTCCGTGTCCTCGACGCGGTGTCGACGGATCCGGCGGTGATCGTCGGAGACCTCGAGATCCTCGACGCCGACGAGCGCCTCGCCCTGCTCGACACGTGTAACCGCACCGGCCATGTCGTCGCGGACGACCTGCTGCTCGACGGCTTCGACGCGCAGGCCGCGCGTACCCCGAATGCGCCCGCACTCGTGTACGAGGGGCGACGTCTCACCTATGCCGAGTTCGATGCCGACGTCAATCGCCTTGCGCGGCATCTGATCACGCTGGGGGTCGGCCCGGAGTCCCGGGTTGCCCTGGCGATGCGCCGATCGATCGAACTCGTCGTCGGCATGTATGCGGTTCTCCGTGCCGGCGGCGCTTACGTACCCGTCGATCCCGATCACCCCGCATCGCGCACCGAGTACATCCTCGACGCCGCGGACCCGGTGTGCGTGCTGACCACCGAACGCGATGCCGTGGTACTGCCCGCGCGGATGCCGATGCTGCATCTCGACACCCTCGACCTCGCGGATGTGCCCGCCGCCGCGATCCGTCCGGACGAGCGGTTCGGGGACACCCGGCCCGACAACACCGCGTATGTCATCTTCACCTCGGGCTCCACCGGCCGGCCCAAGGGTGTCGCCGTGTCACACGGCGCGATCGCGAACCAGATGGCCTGGATGCAGGGCGAGTACCGGCTCACCGAGGACGACGTCTACCTGCAGAAGACCGCCACCACGTTCGACGTGTCGCTGTGGGGCTTCTTCATGCCGCTGCGCGTCGGCGCCACTCTCGTCGTCGCGACGCCCGACGGTCACCGGGACGCCGACTACGTCACCCGCACGATCCGCGAGCACGCGGTCACCATCACCGACTTCGTGCCGTCGATGCTCGCGGTGTTCGTCTCCTATGCGGATCCCCAGGCCCTCGTGTCGCTGCGCGACGTGTTCGTGATCGGCGAGGCACTGCCGGCACAGACGGCGCACGCGTTCGCGTCCGTCTCGTCCGCCGGCCTGCACAACCTCTACGGCCCGACCGAGGCCGCCGTGTCGATCACCTATCGGCAGGCGGCGCTCGAGGACACCGGATCGGTGCCGATCGGGGTGCCGCAGTGGAACTCGAAGGTCTACGTGCTCGACGCACGGCTGCGCCCGGTCCCGATGGGCGTCGCGGGTGAGCTGTATCTGTCGGGCGCGCAGTTGGCGCGCGGGTACCACGGCCGGGTCGACCTGACGAGCGATCGGTTCGTCGCCGACCCCTTCGCGCCCTCCGAACGCATGTACCGCACCGGCGACCTGGTGCGGTGGATCGAATCCCCCACCGGGGCACCGGAACTGGTGTACATCGGCCGTACCGACTTCCAGGTGAAGTTCCGCGGCCAGCGGATCGAACTCGGCGAGATCGAGACCGCGCTGCTCGCCGACCCCACCGTCATGTCCGCATCGGTGCAGGTCGTGGACACCCCCACGGGCGACCAGCTCGTCGCGTACCTGGTTCCCGAGGCGGGAGCCGACATCGACAGCGACAGCCTTCTCGGCGGGCTCGGCAAGAGCCTGCCGACGTACATGGTGCCCGCGACCATCGTGGTGCTCGACACGTTCCCGCTCAACGCGTCCGGGAAACTGGACCGCAAGGCGTTGCCGGCTCCGGTGTTCGCCGCGCGGGAGTTCCGTGCGCCGACCACCCTGGTCGAGGAGATCGTGGCCGGAGTGTTCGGTGAGGTGCTCGGGCTCGATCGGGTGGGTCTCGACGACGACTTCTTCGCGCTCGGCGGCAATTCACTGATCGCGACGCAGGTCGCGGCGCGACTCGGCGCCGCCCTCGAAGCCCGCGTTCCGGTCCGTGAACTGTTCGAATCGTCCTCCGTGGAGGCGCTCGCCGCCCGGCTCGAATCGCACGTCGGTGCCGGTGGCCGTGCTGCGCTCACGGCGCAGGTGCGCCCCGAGCGGATTCCGTTGTCGCTGGCACAGTCCCGTATGTGGTTCCTGAACCGGTTCGATCCGGAATCCACCGCCTACAACCTGCCGACCGCGCTGCGGATCCGCGGCGCGCTGGATACGGAGGCGCTGCGAGCGGCGGTCGCCGATGTGGTGGCACGGCACGAGTCGCTGCGCACCGTCTACCCGGAGACCGTCGACGGGCCGGTGCAGGTGATCCTGCCCGCCGGACGGGCCGCCGTCGCCATGGACGTCGTCGCGGTCGACGATACACAGGTCGCCGACGCGATCGCCCGATTCGTGGGGCAACCGTTCGATGTGACCGGCGAGATCCCCTTGCGCGCACAGGTGTTCGAGATCGGTGCCGAGGACTTCGTGATCGTCACCGTCGTCCACCACATCTCCGCCGACGGTTCGTCCGGTAGACCGTTCGTGCGCGACCTCATCACCGCGTACACGGCCAGGATCGGCGGCCAGGTGCCGTCGTGGGAACCGCTGCCGGTGCAGTACGCGGATTACGCGTTGTGGCAGCGGTCGGTGCTCGGATCCGAGGACGACCCGTCCTCGCTGATCTCACAGCAGATCGGGCACTGGTCCGGTGCCCTGGCGGGTCTGCCGGATCAGCTGGAGTTGCCGACCGATCGTCCGCGTCCGGCGGTGCAGTCGGTGGCGGGTGCGCGGGTGGATGTGGTGGTGCCGGCGGAGTTGCACGGGCGGTTGGTGCAGTTGGCGCGGGCGCACAATGCGACGTTGTTCATGGTGGTGCATGCGGCGTTGTCGGTGTTGCTGGCGCGGTTGTCGGGTACCGCGGATGTGGCGGTGGGTACGCCGATCGCGGGGCGTGGTGAGCGTGAGCTCGACGATTTGATCGGCATGTTCGTCAATACGTTGGTGTTGCGGGCGGATGTGCGGTCGGGTGGGTCGTTCGAGGAGTTGCTGGGGTCGGTGCGGGAGTCGGATCTGCAGGTGTTCGCGCATGCGGATGTGCCGTTCGAGCGGTTGGTGGAGGTGCTCAATCCGGCGCGGTCGACGGCGCGACATCCGCTGTTCCAGGTCGGGCTGTCCTTCCAGAACCTCGCCCAGAGCACACTCGAACTGCCGTCGGTCACCGTCGAGGGCATCGACCTCGCGGGAGACACCTCCCAGTTCGATCTGCACTGGATCGTGCAGGACACCTACGACGAGGCCGGGGTTCCTGCGGGGATCGGCGGGTTCGTGACGTACGCGACGGCGTTGTTCGACGAGTCGACGGTGGCCGGGTTCGTCGAGCGGTTCGTGCGGCTGCTCGAGGAGGTGGGGGCGGCGCCGTCGCGTCCGGTCGGGGATCTGGAGATTCTCGGTGCGGGGGAGCGGTCGCGGATTCTGGAGTCGTTCAACGACACTGCGCGTGAGGTGGATTCGTCGGCGACGTTGGTGTCGTTGTTCGAGGCGCAGGTCGCCGCGACGCCGGATGCGCCGGCACTCGAATTCGGGGAACGCACCTGGACGTACCGGCAGATCGACGCGTGGGCCGGGGCGACCGCCCGGCAGCTGGTCGGCCTCGGCGTCGGTCCCGAGACCCGGGTGGCGCTCGGGATGCGCCGGTCGCCGGAACTGGTGATCGGCATGATCGCGGTCGCGAAGGCCGGTGGCGTGTACGTGCCGGTGGATCCGGACCAGCCTGCGGAGCGCACGGATTACATTCTGGACACCGCCGATCCGGTGTGTGTGCTGACCACGCGCGGCGACGGCTTCGAGGCCGCGGGTGAACGCGCCGTCCTGTTCGTCGACGACTGTGTACCGCAGGACGATTCGACGGCGGGTTACCCGCTGCACGTGGCGTCCCCGGCACCGGAGCACACGGCGTATGTGATCTTCACGTCGGGTTCGACGGGTCGTCCGAAGGGTGTGGCGGTGCCGCATCGGGCGATTGCGAATCAGTTGGTGTGGAAGGTCGCGGCGTTCGGGTTGGGGCCCGATGATGCGGTGTTGCTCAAGACTGCGGCGACGTTCGATCTGTCGGTGTGGGAGTTCTGGTCGTCGTTGGTGTCCGGTGGCCGGTTGGTGGTGGCGGAGCCGGAGGGTCATCGGGATCCGGCGTATCTGGTGGGGTTGATGCGGTCGGCGTCGGTGTCGACGTTGCATGTGGTGCCGTCGATGCTCGAGGCGTTGCTGGTGGAGGCATCGGTGTCGGGGTCGGGTGTGCTGGCGCCGTCGTTGCGTCGGGTGTTGGCGATCGGTGAGGCGTTGCCGGGGTCGGTGGCGCAGCGGTTCCGGTCGGCGAATCCTGGTGTGGGGCTGTTCAATTTGTATGGTCCGACCGAGGCTGCGGTGTCGGTGACCTGGCATGAGGTCGTCGATGGGGATGTGGCGGGTGTACCGATCGGTGTGCCGGAGTGGAATGTGTCGGCGTTTGTGCTCGATGAGCGTTTGCGTCCGGTGCCGGTGGGTGTTGCGGGTGAGTTGTATCTGTCGGGTGTGCAGTTGGCGCGGGGGTATTTCGGTC
>NZ_JAUZMZ010000172.1:0-9541 GCF_036327435.1 Rhodococcus chondri
CTCCTCGAGCATCTCCGTCACCAGCGCCGCGATCGGCGACCGCTCACTGCGGGTCAAGGTGATGTGCGCGAAAAGTGGGTGACCCTTGAGCTTTTCGATGACGGCAGCCACACCGTCGTGCCGTCCGACCCGCAGGTTGTCGCGCTGGGCGACGTCGTGGGTGAGCACGACCCGCGACCCGGATCCCAGCCGCGAGAGCACCGTGAGCAGCACATTGCGTTCGAGCGACTGGGCCTCGTCGACGATCACGAACGAATCGTGCAGTGATCGACCACGAATGTGGGTAAGCGGCAACACTTCCAGCATTCCCCGGCTTGCCACCTCGTCCATCACGGCCGGGCTGGCGATGCCTTCGAGCGTGTCGTAGACGGCCTGCCCCCACGGACTCATCTTCTCGTTCTCCGTGCCCGGGAGGTAGCCGAGCTCCTGACCGCCCACCGCGTACAACGGACGGAACACGATCAACTTTCGGTGGCTGCGCCTTTCGAGCACGGCTTCGAGTCCGGCCGTGAGGGCGAGCGCCGACTTACCGGTACCGGCCTTGCCGCCCAGCGAGACGATGCCGACGGATTCGTCGAGCAGCAGATCGAGGGCGATCCGTTGCTCGGCGGAACGCCCGTGCAGTCCGAATGCTTCGCGGTCGCCGCGCACCAGTTGCACCCGCTTGTCCGGGGTCACCCGGCCCAGCGCGCTCGACGATCCGCTGAGAAGCCGGATCCCCGTGTGGCACGGAATATCCCGCGCCGCGTCGAGGTCGATGACACCTTCGGCGAACAATTCGTCGACCTGTGCGCGCTCCACATCGAGTTCGGTCATCCCGGTCCAGCCCGACGTGACGACGTCCTGCGCGTGGTATTCGTCGGCGGGCAGGCCGACCGCGCCGGCCTTCACGCGCAGGGGCGTGTCCTTGCTGACCAGTACCACGTCACGCCCTTCACCGGCCAGGTTGAGGGCGCACGCGAGGATCCGTGCGTCGTTGGTGTCGGTGCGGAACCCTGCGGGTAGCACCATCGGGTCGGTGTGGTTGAGCTCCACGTGCATCGTGCCGCCGGCCTCGCCGATCGGAATCGGCTGATCGAGACGGCCGTGCCGCTGCCTCAGGTCGTCGAGCAGTCGCAGGGCTTCGCGCGCGAACCATCCGAGTTCGTGGTGGTGGCGCTTGCCTTCGAGTTCCCCGATCACCACAAGCGGCAGGACCACCTCGTGTTCGGCGAACCGGGCGACCGCCCACGGATCGGAGAGCAACACGGATGTGTCCAGCACATAGGTACGCACAGAAGGGGTACTCGCGGCTGGGTCTGCGGAACGACGCCCGGAGTGGGCAGGGACGGAGCGTGTTGCGTTCACGTGAGGCTCCTCGGTCTGTGCGGCACCGCACCGACATCTTTCGGTGGGCCGGTCGTCCCCGGTGTCTTCGTGCCCACGGGGGCCGGTGCCGGCCCCCTCGCTTCGACTGTGCTCAGCCACACGATCAGGGACCTCCCGTGTACCCGGCACCTGCGCCGGCTACACCTTCGACGCTAACGCCAACACGCCCCGAACGCTCGTGGAGCGCCAGGGCGTGTCGGTGAATTCTGGGTTGCGGCCGGGTTTCCGGTCGTCCCAGGAAGTGTCGGGTGCGACAGGAGTCTCAGATGAGGTTCCAGTCCTCCAACCCCTGGTAGAGCGGGATGTCCTGAGCGAGCTTGCTGACACGCGCCCGCAGTGAGTCGGTGTCGGCGCCACCGATGAGGGTTTGGGCGATGATGTCGGCGACCTCGGTGAACTGCTCGTCGCCGAAGCCGCGAGTGGCCAGGGCCGGGGTGCCGATGCGCAGGCCGGAGGTGACCATCGGCGGGCGCGGATCGAACGGCACCGCGTTGCGGTTGACGGTGATGCCGACCTCGTGCAGCGCGTCCTCGCCCTGCTGGCCGTCGAGCTGCGAGTTGCGCAGATCCACCAGCACCAGGTGCACGTCCGTGCCGCCGGTGAGCACCGAAATGCCCTTGTCGGTGACATCGGGCTGCGAGAGGCGGTCGGCAAGGATCTTCGCGCCCGAGAGGGTGCGGCTCTGGCGGTCCTTGAACGCGTCGCTCGCGGCGATCTTCAAGGAGACGGCCTTCGCGGCGATCGCGTGCATCAGCGGCCCGCCCTGCTGCCCCGGGAAGACCGCGGAGTTGAGCTTCTTGGCCCACTCCTGCTTCGCGAGGATCAGGCCGGAGCGGGGGCCGCCGAGCGTCTTGTGCACGGTGGTGGACACCACGTCCGCGTACGGCACGGGCGACGGGTGCAGACCCGCCGCGACCAGGCCCGCGAAGTGCGCCATGTCGACCCACAGGTACGCGCCCACTTCGTCGGCGATCGACCGGAACGCCGCGAAGTCCTCGTGCCGCGGGTAGGCGGACCAACCGGCGACGATGACCTTCGGCTTCTCACGAAGCGCGATGTCGCGGACCTCGTTCATGTCGATGCGGTGGTCTTCCTTGCTGACCCCGTAGGACGACACGTCGTAGAGCTTGCCCGAGAAGTTCAGCTTCATGCCGTGGGTGAGGTGTCCGCCGTGCGCCAGATCGAGACCGAGCAGCTTCTCGCCCGGCGTCATGAGCGCCATCAGCACCGCCGCGTTGGCCTGCGCGCCCGAGTGCGGCTGCACGTTGGCAAAGTCGGCGCCGAACAGTTCCTTCGCGCGGCTCCGGGCGAGGTCCTCGACGATGTCGACGTTCTCGCAGCCACCGTAGTAACGGCGGCCGGGGTAACCCTCCGCGTACTTGTTGGTCAGGACACTGCCCTGCGCCTGCAGCACCGCACGCGGCACGAAGTTCTCCGACGCGATCATCTCGAGGGTGTCGCGCTGACGCGACAACTCTCCGGCCATAGCCTGTGCGACCTCGGGGTCGAGGTCGGCGAGTGCGGCGGTGTTCACGTCGGTGCCGGGCGCAGCGGTCATCGAGAATTCTCCAAGCAGAGGGCGGCAGGATACGAGATCCAGTCTACGAACCCTGTCCACCGTGCCGGAAGGCGGTCCCCGAAGAGATGCAGGTCACCGCAGGCTGCTGGGGATCAACGGTTCGTCGAGCAGGCGCCGGAAGCGGTCGGCTCGCTCCGCCCCGGCGGGCGCCCGGTCCAGCCAGCCACCGAGCAACCGGTAGCCCTCGACGTAGGTGCTGATGTACGCGCGCCACAGCGGCGACGACAGGAACCGGAGCGACTGCCGGGCCCGTTCCGGGCTCGACAACGACCAGCGCTGCAGGAACTCGGCGACCTCGTCGGGGCTGCGACCGCGGTCGTGCAGGAGCAGCGCGGCATCCTGCCGCACCGACAGCAGTCCCGCGGACGCCTCGTGCAGCTGCTCGGCACGCTCACCGTCGAACCGCAGGCCGAGGTCGGCGTAGATCTCCTGCGCCCACAGTCCCCAGCCCGGTCCGATGATCGCCTCGAACGCGAGGTCGGCGAGCCCTTCCGCCATGAGGCACTGCGGGGTGTTGACCAGGAACAGCGTCTGCTCGAGTTGTCCCGCGCCCACCAGTCCCGCCTCTTTCCGGCAGTGCTCGGTGTGATGTCCCGGATACGCCTCGTGCGCGATCAGGTGGGGAAGCTGCGACATGTGCTGCTCGAGATCGGAGTTGATCGCCACCCGGGAGCGGTAGTCACCGAGGTAGTAGTTGAACCCCGACCACGGTTTGTCGCCGACGACCTCGTACTCGACCTGTTCGGTCTCCGGCAGCGGATACACGGCCCGCACCTTGTCGCGCAGCGCGCTCGAGAAGGCCGCGACGCACTCGGCGAGCCGGTCCGCGGGCACGACCTCGGACTTGCGGTGTGCCTGCAGCCGCTCGGCGAGCGAGGCAGTGGTTCCGTGCCCGGGCAGCAGCGCATCGAGCCGACGGTGGGCAGCGCGGTAGTCGTCCTCGTTTCCGGGCTCGATCCGCACATCGAAATACGCTTCGACCTCGTCGACGAATCCGATGCTCTCACCTGCGAATTTGCGTGCCGAGCAGTCCAGTGCACGCAGGTGCGCGTCGAGAAATCGGGCGCGTTCGTCCGGAAGTTCGGCGGCGGGAATCTCATCGCGCAGCCGTCGTGCGGTGTGGGATAAATCACGAGGATCCGGCATCGGCGCGTTCTCGATCTGCCGGCGCAGCGCGGGGTCGCCGGTGTAGGCGTCGACGAACCCCTCCTCGAGCCGGTCGAAAGACAGTCCGAGCAGCAGGTATTCACGCACGAGATGGTCCGGTCGCATACCTCGCCACCCTAGTCGCCCCTCCGGCACGGCGGCAGCTCGAACCCGCCGGGGCGGGGACCCCGCCTGGGCACCACCGTGTGGCAGCGAGCACAATCCCGAACATGGAAATGCTTCGTCGCAACCCCCACGCGGGCTGTGCCGCCGGATCCTTCGTCGCTCGAGGGACGTGTCGATGGCGCGCCTGAGCGAACCCAGCCCGTACGTCGAGTTCGATCGCAAGCAGTGGCGGACGCTGCGTAAGTCGACACCGCTGGTGCTCACGGAGGACGAGCTGGTCGGTCTGCGCGGTCTCGGCGAACAGATCGATCTGGCCGAGGTTGCCGAGGTGTATCTGCCGCTCTCCCGGTTGATCCATCTGCAGGTCGCCGCGAGGCAGCGACTCTTCGCCGCCACCGCGACGTTCCTCGGCGAGAAGCACCCCGACCAACAGGTACCGTTCGTCATCGGCGTGGCGGGCTCGGTGGCGGTCGGCAAGTCCACGACCGCGCGTGTGTTGCAGGCCCTGCTGGCGCGGTGGGAACACCACCCTCGGGTGGATCTGGTGACAACGGACGGATTCCTGTACTCGTCGAAAGAGTTGATCCGACGGAATATCATGCATCGGAAGGGCTTCCCGGAGAGCTACGATCGGCGCAAATTGCTGCGTTTCGTTACCGAGGTGAAGTCCGGCGCCGAAGAGGTTGCGGCGCCGATCTATTCACACGTCTCCTACGATGTCATCCCCGGCGAGTACCACATCGTGCGGCAAACCGACATCCTCATCATCGAGGGCCTCAACGTTCTGCAGACCGGCCCTCGGCTCATGGTCTCGGATCTGTTCGATTTCTCGATCTATGTCGACGCCCGCATCGAGGACATCGAGAAGTGGTATGTGGAACGGTTTCTCGCGCTCCGTAAGACCTCGTTCGCAAATCCGGACGCGCACTTCCATCACTATTCGAAGCTGTCCGATCGCGACGCCGTCGGTGCCGCCAAGGAGATCTGGCACTCGATCAATCTGCCGAATCTCGTAGAGAACATTCTCCCCACCCGGCCGCGCGCAACGCTGGTGTTGAGGAAGGATTCCGACCACGCGATCAACCGGTTGCGTCTGCGCAAGCTCTGATCACAGCCCCGGCGGGTCGCGTCGTCATACTCCGAAACGCCGGTGGCGGGCCGCGAAGTCGCGAAGCGCGCGCAGGAAGTCGACCCGCCGGAATTCGGGCCAGTAGGCCTCGGTGAACCAGATCTCCGAGTATGCGCTCTGCCACAGCAGAAATCCCGAGAGGCGCTGTTCACCGGACGTGCGGATCACCAGGTCGGGGTCGGGTTGCCCCGAGGTGTAGAGGTTGTCGCCCACGGCCTCGACGGTGACGGCATCGATCAGGTCTGCACCGGACAACCCCTGCGCCTGCTTCTCACTCAGGAGCGCCTGCACCGCGTCGACGATCTCCTGCCGGCCGCCGTAGCCCACCGCGACGTTGACATGCGTCCCGGTACGCCCGGCAGTGCCCGCGGCGGCCTCACGCAGCCGTTTCGCGTGATCTTCGGGCAGCAGATCGGGCGTGCCGACGATCTTCACGCTCCAATTCTGGTCGGGTGCCGAGATCTCTTCGACCACATCCGCGATGATCTCGAGCAACACGTCCAGTTCGGCGGGGTCGCGGCGCAGGTTCTCGGTGGAGAGCAGGTAGATGGTCGCAGTCTCGATGCCGGCCGCGTCGCACCAGCTGAGCAGTTCCGCGATCTTGCGGGCACCCATGCGATGACCGTGACTGACGTCGGTGAAACCGTTTTCCCGAGCCCAGCGGCGATTGCCGTCGCACATGACGGCGACGTGCCGCGGCTGCTGAGCCCCTTCGAGTTCTCTGAGCAACCGTCGTTCGTAGAGTCGGTAGAGCACGCCACGGATGTTCACCCCGTCATCACCACGCGAGTCACATTACGCCCACACTTTTCCGCCGCGGCGACGGTGGTCACACCGTCGCGCGGACTCCCCTCGGCGGCGGTAATCTGACGCCGACCGCCAACCTACGGCTGCGTAGCTTCAGGAAGAGAGCGAGACACATGACGGCATTCGGCATCGACGAGCTGCCCGTCAAACCCCGCATGCGCGGATGGATTCACCTGTGGGCCTTCGGCGTCGCAGTGCTCGCCGGTATCGCGCTGGTCGCTGCGGCGGCCACCCTCGCCGCTCCGTCACCGTCCGGGGCGTCTCCGGTCCGGCCCACAGCGATCTACAGCCTCACGGTGTGCGGCGTGTTCGGGGTGAGCGCCCTCTATCACCGCGTGCACTGGAACAGCCCGCGGGCGCGGATCTGGATGAAGCGCGCCGATCATTCGATGATCTTCGTCTTCATCGCCGGCAGCTACACACCGTTCGCGACGCTCGCGCTGCCACCCGACACCGGACGCACCCTCCTTCTGGTGGTGTGGTCCGGGGCCGTCGCCGGTGTCGCGCTGAAAATGCTGTGGCCGACGGCGCCGCGCTGGGTGGGTGTGCCCCTGTATCTGCTCCTGGGTTGGGCCATCGTCCCGGTCGCGGGCGATCTCGTCGACCAAGCCGGTATCGCCCCGATGGTGCTGTTGTTGATCGGGGGGCTCTTCTACAGCGGAGGAGCGATTCTCTACGCGACGAAATGGCCCGACCCGTGGCCCGCCACTTTCGGGCACCACGAGTTCTTCCATGCCGCCACGGTGATCGCCGCGCTGTGCCACGCCGTTGCGGTGTGGCTTGTCGTATTCACCTGATTTACCTGGTTACGGGCACCGACCGCCTCATCGTGCAACGTGTCACACACGCGGCCACAACTGTCACAAATTTGTACACTCGCGGTCGATGTCTATTTCTCAACTGGCCTTCGAGCTCACCGATACGAACCGTGAGTGGCTGATCGAGCGGCCACTGGCGATCGCCGGCTACATCGGCGTCGCGATCGCCCTGCGTTTCGTGTTGCACCGGCTGATCGATCGTATGACGAAGCCGCGTCCACCCGGCGTGAAGGCGTCCCCCTCGATCCTGCGCCCGCTTCAGGAACGCGCGGTCAAGAGCCTCGGGGATCCCGCGGTACGCGAACGCCGCGTCCAGCGGACCCAGACGATCGGTTCGGTGTTCAAGTCCGGCGTGTCGATTCTCGTCCTGGTCTGGGTGGTGCTGCAGACCCTGGCCACCCTCGGGTTCAATGTCGCGCCGTTCATCGCGTCGGCCGGTATCGCCGGTGTCGCGCTCGGCTTCGGTGCGCAGAACCTGGTGCGCGATTTCATTTCGGGGATGTTCATGCTGCTCGAGGACCAGTACGGGGTCGGCGATGTCGTCGACGTCGGCGACGCCGTGGGTACCGTCGAATCCGTCGGACTGCGCGTGACCACCGTCCGGGACATCGATGGAACCCTCTGGTACTGCCGCAACGGTGAGATTCTGCGAGTAGGCAACATGAGCCAGGGCCATGCCGTGGCGGTCGTCGACATCCCGATCTCGCCGACGGCGAATGTGCAGCGAGCGTGCCAGATGGCGTTGCGGGCGGTTCTCGACGCGGTCGAACGCGACGACATCGCGCCGAGTGTGCTCGAAGAACCCGAACTGCTCGGCGTCAACTCGGTGACGGCCGGCGCGGTCACCCTGCGGGTCACCGTGCGGGTGCGCGCCGGTCAGCAGTGGGCGGTGCGCCGCGCCCTCACGCGTTCGGTGCTCGAGGCGTTCGAACAGGGCGGCATCGACTCGCCGTCGATGTTGCTGGCGCCGGCCACCTCGGTCTGATCGGCGGCGCCGGGGGCCGTCAGGACGCGGCCAGCACCTCGAGGAGATCAGGAACGGCGGTCCCCGGCCGGTCACACACGAAGCCCCGGCACTCGTACGCGGTCGGAGCGCCGTCGACGAGGGGCCGGTCGGCCAGCAGCGGCGACGAATCCGGGACACCGCCGACGACGATCGCGCCCCCGGGAGCCACGGCCCGCGCGGCGTCGAGCAGCTCCCCGCCGCCCGCCACCGCGACCTGGATCGGCCCGCGGACGGCGGCCTCGGCGACTGTCAGCCAATGCCCCGCCGACCGGGGTGCCCGGTCGAGCAGCAGCGACACGGCGCCCAGTGAGTTGTCGACTGCGTCCGCGTAGCGTCCCTCCTCCACCGCCGCCGCGAGGGTGAGCAACGCTTCGGTGATGAGCGCGGCGCCGGAGGGGGTGGCCCCGTCGACCGGGTCGCGGGGACGTGCGACGAGGGTTTCCGCGTCGTGCGCGGTGTCGAACCAGCTGCCGGGACGCTCGGGATCGGCGAACTGTTCGAGGGCGGTGTCGGCGAGGGCGCGCGCCGGAGCGAGCCAGCCGAGTTCGCCGGTGGCCTGGTAGACGGCCAGCAACGCCGTGATCAGCGCGCCGTAGTCTTCGAGCACTCCCGCCGGTTCACCGACGACACCTCCGAGCGACGCGCGCCGCAATCGTCCCTCGACGAGATGCGTGTCGAGGAGCACGCGTGCACACGTGGCCGCGGCGTCCACCCAATCCGGCCGGCCGAGCGTGGCGCCGGCTTCGGCGAGCGCCGTCACCGCGAAGCCGTTCCAGGCGGTAACGACCTTGTCGTCGCGACCGGGCTGAGGCCGTGCCTGCCGGGCCTCGAACAACCTGGCCCGCACTCGCGCGTACCGATCCACGTCTTCGGGGTCGGCCGGCAACTGCAGTACCGATGCGCCCTCCTCGAACGTGCCGACGGCGGTGACCGCGAACAGTCGCGCGGCCCAGGCACCGTCGTCCGGTCCGAGGGTGTCGACGAGTTGTTCCGGCGTCCAGACGTAGGTCAGTCCCTCGACGCCGTCGGTGTCGGCATCGAGCGCCGAGGCGAAGCATCCCTGCTCGGTGCGCAGGTCGCGAAGGAGGAACGCGACGGTTTCCTCGGTCACACGACGCGGCAACGCCGCATTCGTCACCCGTGCGAGGTGCGCGTACACGCGCAGCAGCAACGCATTGTCGTAGAGCATCTTCTCGAAGTGCGGCACCACCCATCCGGCGTCGACGCTGTAGCGGGCGAAACCCCCGCCGAGCTGGTCGTAGATTCCGCCGCGGGCCATCGCGGCGGCGGCGCGTTCGACCAGGCCGAGGACTTCGGCCGAGCCGCTGCGTTCGTAGTTGCGTACGAGCCCCTCGAGCAGGTTCGACGGCGGGAACTTCGGTGCTCCACCGAATCCACCGTGGGTCCGGTCCTCGTCGGCGGCGATGGCGGTGGCGGCGGCGTCGAGGAGCGCCGCGTCGATAGTCTTCGTGCCGGCCGGGAGCCCGCCGCTGCTGCGCTGCAGCTCGGTGACCACCGCCTCGGCGGCCTTCGCCACGTCGTCGCGGCGGTTGTTCCATGTG
>NZ_JAUZMZ010000173.1:0-9536 GCF_036327435.1 Rhodococcus chondri
GGGCGACTGTGCGCACACCCCGCTGGGTGAGGTCCGGCTGGTCGCGCCGGGCCGGGGCCGGGGCCGTGTCCTCGTGCGACCCGAACAGGTCGAGGTCGAGCCGGCACCGGACGTCGCGAGGCCCGGTGACCCGGAGTTCACGGTCAGCGACATCGCGTTCGGCGGGGCACACAGCGAAGTACGCGTCGCGGGTGCGGGCATCGCGGTCCGTGCCCTGCGCGGCGCGGTGCACGGACTGCAGGTCGGTGAACCGGTGCGGCTCCGGGTTCCGGTGCCGGTGCCGTTCTACGGCTGAGCGGCATCGGTGCGGCAGCGGTTC
This sequence comes from Rhodococcus chondri, assembly GCF_036327435.1. NCBI lineage: Bacteria > Bacillati > Actinomycetota > Actinomycetes > Mycobacteriales > Nocardiaceae > Rhodococcus > Rhodococcus chondri. Next base: position 320 of record NZ_JAUZMZ010000173.1, read on the forward strand.
CTAGGCCGGCCGGCCGGCGCTGCCGCGGACCTCACAGCGCTTCGGGCCGGCCCGGTCCGACGTTGCGGCTGTTGCGGGTGCGCAGGTCGCGCACGTAGTCGGCGGGTGCACCGGCGATCTCCGCGGCGTCGGCCATCACGCCGAGATAGCGGGCCGAGGGCAGTCCACCCTCGTATCCGTCCACGACGTACAGCCAGGCCAGCACCGGGCCGTCGAAGGTGTCGACACGCACACGGATCTTCCGGTGGAATCCGAGCTCGGCGCCCTCCCAGCGATCCAGGCTGCGCTCGTCGTCCTCGGGTACGTCGTAGAGCACGACGAACACCTTCGCGTCCGGATCCTCGACGACGGTGGCGAGGGCACCTTCCCAGCCGATGTCGGCGCCGGCGAAGGTCAGCCGCCACCCGTGCAGCCAGCCCGTACCGGCCATCGGTGAGTGCGGGCAGCGTTGCAGCATCTGCTCCGGATGCATGTTGGACCCGTAGGCGGCGTAGATCGGCACGCCCATAAGGCTAACTGCTCGCCGATGTCCGCAAGATCAGGGGCGCGCGGTGGCGAGCCGGCCGGGGGTGCCGGCGTCCTGGCCGGTCCGTATGCGCGACCGGTGTCCGGTGGCATAGCGTTGTGCGGGGAGTGCGCACACCCCGGCGCACGCCCGAGCACGGCCCCGAAACCCATTCGGAATCGATACAGAGGAGAGCAATGACTCGGATCGTCATCATCGGCGGCGGACCTGCCGGATACGAGGCCGCACTGGTGGCGTCCCAGTACGGCGCATCGGTGTCCCTGATCGATTCCGACGGAATCGGTGGCGCGTGCGTGCTCTTCGACTGTGTCCCGTCCAAGACCTTCATCGCGTCGACCGGTGTGCGCACCGACATGCGCCGCGCCTCCGACCTCGGTATCGAGCTCGAACGCGCAAGTGTCGCCCTTCCTCAGGTGCACGCCCGCGTGAAGAGCCTGGCCCGCGCGCAGTCGTCCGACATCCGCACCAAGCTCGAGGCTGCCGGCGTGCAGCTGTTCTCGGGTCGCGGCGAGCTGATCGACAGCCAGGTCGGTATGGCCGCACATCAGGTGCGGGCCAACCTGTTCACCGGCGAGGAAAAGATCTTCGACGCCGACGTCGTCCTCATCGCCACCGGTGCCGCACCTCGCGTGCTTCCGAAGGCGGTACCGGACGGTGAACGCATTCTCAACTGGCGGCAGCTCTACGACCTCGACGTGCTGCCCGAGCATCTGGTGGTGGTCGGTTCCGGTGTGACCGGCGCCGAATTCGTCTCGGCGTACACCGAGGTGGGTGTGCAGGTGACCCTCGTCTCGAGCCGCGACCGGGTGCTTCCGCACGAGGACGAGGACGCCGCTCTCGTGCTCGAGGATGTCCTCGCCGAACGCGGGGTCACTCTCGTCAAGCATGCCCGCGCCGACGCGGTCGAGCGCACCGAGGACGGCGTCCGGGTCCTGCTCGCCGACGGCCGGATCGTCGAAGGCACGCATGCGTTGATGACTGTCGGGTCGGTGCCCAACACCGACGGACTCGGGCTCGACAAGGTCGGTCTCGAACTCGACCGCGGCGGGTACCTTCCCGTCGACCGCGTCTCACGCACCGCCGTTCCCGGGATCTACGCCGCCGGTGACTGCACCGGACTGCTCCCGCTGGCCTCGGTCGCCGCGATGCAGGGTCGTATCGCGATGTACCACGCGCTGGGTGAAGGTGTGAGCCCGATCAAGCTCAAAACCGTTGCCGCGGCGGTGTTCACCCGCCCCGAAATCGCGGCGGTCGGCGTCAGCCAGGCCACCATCGACAAGGGCGAGGTACCGGCTCGCACGGTGATGCTGCCGCTGAACACGAATCCGCGAGCCAAGATGTCCGGCCTGCGACGGGGTTTCGTGAAGATCTTCTGCCGGCCCGCGACCGGTGTGGTGATCGGCGGTGTGATCGTCGCACCGAACGCGTCGGAACTGATCCTGCCGATCACGCTCGCCGTGCAGAACAACCTCTCGGTCAACGATCTGGCGCAGACGTTCTCGGTGTACCCGTCGCTCACCGGCTCGGTCACCGAAGCTGCACGTCAGCTGATGCGGCACGACGACCTGGACTGAGGTTCGCGCTGGACCGAGGTTCGCGCACCGTCGGCGGCGGCCGGGATCGACTCTCCCCCGAGGGGAGACGGGACGGTGGAGGTATGACAACACAGAGCATCTTCCCCGTCGTCCCGGCCACCGACGTGCGGTGCAGCAGAGACTTCTATCGTGATCTGCTCGATCTCGTCGTGGTGTTCGACAGCGACTGGTACGTGCAGTTGCAGGCCGAACGCAGTGAGTCGGTACAACTGGGCTCGTCACCCGCGAGCACCACACCGTCCCGGCCGGTTTCCGTGCCGCCCCGGTCCGCGAGTACTACCTCGCGGACCCCGCGGAGGTGGGGGAGGCCGCGATGCGCACCAGGGTGATGCATCCGTTGTCCGGGGGTGATCACGCCCAGTTGTAGGTCCGTTCGACGGCCTTGTTCCACTCGGCGTAGAGCCGCTCGCGATCGTCCTCGTCCATGGCCGGCTCCCACGTGCGGCCGGTGGCCCAGTTGCGGCGGATGTCGTCTTCGCTGTCCCAGAACCCGACGGCGAGGCCGGCCGCGTAGGCAGCGCCGAGCGCAGTGGTCTCCGCGACGACCGGTCGCACGACCGGCACACCGAGAATGTCGGCCTGGAACTGCATCAGCAGCCCATTGGCGACCATGCCCCCGTCCACCTTGAGGGTCGACAGTTCCACACCGGAATCGGCGTGCATCGCCTCGATCACCTCGCGCGTCTGATACGCCGTCGCTTCGAGGGCTGCGCGAGCGAGGTGCCCCTTCTCGACGAAGCGGGTCAGACCCGCGATGACGCCGCGCGCATCGGGTCGCCAGCGCGGCGCGAACAATCCGGAGAAGGCCGGAACGAAATAGGCGCCGCCGTTGTCGGGCACCGACGCGGCCAAGCCTTCGATGTCGCCGGCGGATTCGATGATGCCGAGATTGTCGCGGAGCCACTGCACCAGCGACCCGGTCACGGCCACCGAACCCTCCAGCGCGTAGACCGCCGGAGCCTCACCGATCCGGTAACACACCGTGGTGAGCAGACCGTGCTCACTTCGCACCGGTTTCGTGCCGGTGTTGAGCAGCAGGAAATTGCCGGTGCCGTAGGTGTTCTTGGCCTCACCCGGGGACAGGCAGGCCTGCCCGAAGGTCGCGGCCTGCTGGTCCCCGAGAATGCCGGCGATGGGCACCCCCGCGAGCGGGCCACGTTCGCGGGCGTGACCGTACACCTCGGACGAACTCCGGATCTCCGGCAGCATCGACATCGGAATCCCGAACTCGTCGCAGATCTGCGGATCCCATTGCAGCGTTTCGAGATTCATCAGCATGGTGCGAGATGCGTTGGTGACGTCGGTGATGTGCACTCCGGGCTCCTGCCCGTCCTCACCGAGCCCACCCGTGAGTTTCCACAGGATCCAGCTGTCGACGGTGCCGAACGCGAGGCGGCCCTGCTCGGCCAGCGCCCGCGCACCGTCCACGTTGTCGAGGATCCAGCGGATCTTGGGGCCCGCGAAGTAGGTCGACAGCGGCAGACCGGTCGCGTCTCGGTACCGATCCGCGCCGTGGTCTCCCGCGAGTTCTTCGACGAGCCGATCGGTGCGGGTGTCCTGCCACACGATCGCGTTGTGCACGGGCTTGCCCGTCGTCCGGTCCCACACCACGGTCGTCTCCCGCTGGTTGGTGATGCCGATCGCGGCGATGTCCTGCCGCCGCAGGTCCGCTTTCGCGAGCGCGGCCGCCCCCATCTCCCGAGTGTTGAGCCAGAGTTCCTCGGGGTCGTGCTCCACCCACCCGGCACGGGGAAAGAACTGGCGGTGCTCCTTCTGCGCGACCGACACCACGGAACCGTCGTGGTCGAAGATGATGCAGCGGCTGGAGGTGGTGCCCTGGTCTATCGCGGCGATGTACTGGTTCACGGGAGATCCTCGAGGTGTCCGGACGTGGGTGGGTTCCGCTCAGCGGCTGAGCCAGCGCTGTCGGGTCGAAACTACTAGCCTTGGTGCGGATACGTCGGCGACTCACGGGAGCGGTGTGGTGACCAACCAACCAGGTGTGCAGATCCTCGGGCCGCAGCAGCGGGCCGAGGCATGGCAGCGTCTCGGGACCGAACAGTTCGACGTGGTGGTAATCGGTGGGGGAATCGTCGGGGCCGGTGCCGCGCTCGACGCCGCGACGCGCGGTCTCCGGGTCGCGCTGGTCGAAGCCCGCGACTTCGCGTCGGGAACGTCGAGCAGATCGTCGAAGATGTTTCACGGGGGCTTGCGTTACCTCGAACAACTCGAGTTCGGGCTGGTCAAGGAGGCGCTGCGCGAACGTGAACTGTCGCTGACCACACTCGCCCCGCACCTGGTCAAGCCACTGAAGTTCCTGTTTCCGCTCACGCACCGGGTATGGGAGCGGCCGTATGTGGCCGCCGGAATCTTCCTGTACGACCGCATGGGCGGCGCGAAATCGGTGCCCGCGCAGAAGCATCTGACCCGCTCCGGTGCACTGCGGATGACACCCGGGCTCAAGCGCAACTCGCTGATCGGCGGTATCCGCTACTACGACACCGTCGTCGACGATGCCCGGCACACCATGACCGTGGCGCGCACCGCGGCGCACTACGGTGCGGTGGTGCGTACGTCCACCCAGGTCGTCGGGTTCCTCCGCGAGGCCGACCGGGTCTCCGGAGTGCGCGTCCGCGATTCCGAGGACGGTGCGACGACCGACGTGCGGGCACACGTCGTCATCAACGCGACCGGTGTCTGGACCGACGAGATCCAGTCCCTGTCGCGCCAACGCGGCCGGTTCCGGGTGCGGGCGTCGAAGGGTGTGCACATCGTCGTGCCACGCGACCGCATCGTCAGCGACTCGGCGATCATCCTGCGCACCGAGAAGTCGGTGCTGTTCGTGATTCCGTGGGGCAATCATTGGATCATCGGCACCACCGACACCGACTGGAACCTCGACCTCGCGCACCCTGCCGCCACGAAGGCCGACATCGACTACATCCTCGGGCACGTCAACAGTGTGCTCGTCGTGCCCCTCACCCACGACGACATCGACGGTGTGTATGCGGGCCTGCGACCCCTGCTGGCCGGCGAGAGCGACGAGACGTCCAAGCTGTCGCGCGAGCATGCCGTCGCGCGGGTCGCGCCGGGACTCGTGGCGATCGCCGGCGGGAAATACACCACCTACCGGGTCATGGCCGAGGACGCGGTGGATCTGGCCGCCGAGGACATCCCCGCGCGGATCGCGCCGTCCATCACCGCGAAGGTGCCTCTGGTGGGGGCGGAGGGATATTTCGCGCTGGTCAACCAGACGATGCACCTCGCCGAGCAGTACGGAGTGCATCCGTATCGCATCAAGCACCTGCTCGACCGCTACGGTTCGCTCATCGACGAGGTGTTCGGATACGCGACCGGCCGGCCGGAACTGCTCGAACCGCTCACCGACGCGCCGGCATATCTGCAGGTCGAGGTGGTCTATGCGGCAGCGGCGGAAGGCGCCCTGCACCTCGAGGACATCCTCGCGCGACGCACCCGCATCTCGATCGAGTACCCGCACCGCGGGATGCACTGCGCCGAACAGGTCGCCCGGCTCGTCGCACCGCTGCTGGGCTGGGACGAGGCGGCCGTCGATCGGGAGGTCGAAACCTACCGTGCGCGTGTCGATGCGGAGATCTGCTCGCAGACCCAGCCCGACGACGCGTCGGCCGATGCCCTGCGCGCAGCGGCCCCGGAGGCCCGGGCCGAGATCCTCGAGCCGGTGCCCATCCGCAGCTGACGACGGGCGCAAGCGATCGGTGGGTCGGTGCGACCGTGTCAGTGCGTCAGGGCGAACCTTGACGACCACCACGATCGTGCGCGAGCACAGCAAGGACGAGCGCCCCGACGATCGTCCACGTGGTGGGTTTGCGACCGAGCAACCTGTTGATGACGAACACGATCGACGCGATGCGCACCAGCACGGCGACTTCGGCGAGGATCCGCGGTGCGCGGTTCCAGCCAACCGACCCAGGCGGTCGCGATGCCGACGTACTGACGGGTGGTGACGACGGGAACGAGCGCGGCGAGGACGAGGATGTTGTCGTAGATGTAGGCGCTGATCCTGCCGGGCACCGACGGCTGCGGAAGTGATTGCCGGCGTCGAAAGATCGTCGGCACCCCGTCAGGGTGTCATATTCGTCCTGTTCCGGTGGGTCACTTTCGGGCTGTAGTGAACGGGTGAGTCGCGGCGGTGGGCGGGCGGAAGATTCCGGCCCGGCGTATGGACGACCGGCGCATCGGCCCGGATCCGCCCGAGTGCACGGTCCCAGCCCGCGCGAGCCCGTGGATGGTAGCGGTATCGCCACGGCACGAGCCGGTTGCCGAGTCCGATGGCGCGGCCCACGAGGCGGTGGATCCTCTCTTCGCGCGGGCTCCAGCTGTAGCCGAGCAGATCGCGCACCGGAGGGTCGTACAGACCCACGGTGAGCCAGAGGAAACCACGGACGACCGGTGGGCGCACGAGCTTCCAGACGGGTTCGGGAAAGCGACGCAGAAACGGGGGACGATCGAGGTTCGACAGGTCGAGCACGTCGCGGGTCGCCTTGTTGTCTTCGAGGACGTTGCGGCACATGTGATCCCAGTATTCGGCGAAAGCCTCCCACGACGAGGGAACCGACCGCATCGGCATACCGTAGAGCCGATACCACTGCACGTGCTCGTCGAAGAGGCGGTGTTTCTGCTCGAAGGTGAGGGGGCCCTCGAACCACTCGATGGAGATCACGAGACTGTAGAAGAAGGTGGCGTGGGCCCAGTAGAACGTGTCGGGATCGAGTGCGTGATACCTGCGGCCCTTCGCATCGACGCCCTTGATCGTGTTGTGGTAACCGCGGATCTGGGCGCCGGTCTCGGCGGCGTGCGGGCCGTCGAACACCACGCCGTAGATCGGATACAGCGACCGGTAGAGACGTTCCCAACGTTCGTCGAAGAACTCGGAATGTTCCTCGACCCCGGCGCCGAGGCCGGGATGCATGTTCTGCATGGATCCTGCCCAGGGGCCGAACAGCATCCCACGCCAGCCGCCGAAGTACTTCCATGTCAGCGAGCCGGGACCGAGCGGTTCGGGCGCGGGGTCATGGGGCGCCGGGTCGGCGTCGGGGGACGAACCAGAACTCTGACTACGCATGTTGTCAGAGTAGGATTCGCAACGCACACAGTCAACGATGGGATTCGCCAGGGTGGACACGACACGCCGCAGTTGGGCGGGCATCGGCCTCGATGAGCGCCGTCGCGTCCGGCGCGAACGCCTCCTCGCGGCGGGAGTCGACCTCATCGGTGCCGTGGACGGCTCCGCGGCCAGTGTCCGGGCGGTCTGCCGGGCGGCGGGTCTGACCGAACGATACTTCTACGAGAGCTTCCCCGACCGCGACGCCTTCGTCCGCGGCGTCTACGCCGACGTCGGCAAACGTGCCCGCGACGCTCTGGTGACGGCGGTGGAAGCGGCGCCGCGCAGCGGGCGAGCGGAAGCCGCGGTCCGCGCGTTCGTGGAACTGATGGTCGACAAGCCGGCGATGGGAAGAGTGCTGCTGCTCGCCCCGTTACGCGAAGCCACCATCAGCAATCGCGGTGTCGAACTGGCGCCGATGTTCGTCTCCCTCGTCGACGAACAACTCCCCGGAATCGGAGACCCTGCGGAGCGCCACATGGTGGCGGTGGGTCTGGTGGGGGCGTTGACGAGCCTGTTCATGGGTTATCTCGACGGTGCCGTCGCGGTTCCGCGTGAGGTGCTCGTCCGGCACTGTGTGCGTCTTCTCGAACAGGCCGCCGACGACGGTCAGGAGCGGTGGAGCGGCTGACACGCCGGGCAGCGGTATATCACCCGATCGGGGTCGGACTCGGTGCCCAGCCGGCCGAATTCGATCGGCGTACCGCAGCGCAGGCACGGCCTGCCGCGCCGCCCGTACACCCACAGGTTCCGGCCGCGGCGAAGATCGCCGGTGGTGACCCGTGTCGCGCGCTCGCGATTGGCGTTGATGACCCGGTGCGCCAGCTCCACCCACCGCGCGGGATCTCCCGCCTCGCGCACGGGGGTGCGGGGATCCACACCCCGCAGGAAGCACAACTCGCATCGATAGACATTGCCGAGTCCGGCCATGACACGTTGATCGAGCAGGGCCGTGCCGATCGGCCGGTCCGGATCCTGCGCAAGATTGGCCTCGGCCCGCGCCGGATCCCAGTCGGGCCCGAGCAGGTCGGGACCGAGATGCCCGACGGCATCGGATTCCCGCTCGCGGGGAAGGACTTCCACGATCCCGAGATCGAACCCGACCGCCTGCGCCCGCGCGGTGGACAGCACCACACGCGCCCGGAAACCGGGCTTGCGCCATCGCGATCCGGGTTCGTACACGTGCCACTCGCCCTCCATCTTCAGATGGGAGTGGATCGAAAAGTCCGGCACGCGGATCAGGATGTGCTTGCCGCGCGCGACGACCGACTCGACCGGAAGGCCCGTGAGATCGACAGTGGCATAACGAGGTACGCGGAAATCGGACACCGTCAGCAGATCGCCCGTCAATGCGTCCCGCAGTCGTGCGACGGTCCGGAATACGGTATCGCCCTCGGGCATCTCAGGCTCGCAACCGATATCCGCGGGGGGTTGCGGAAAATCCTGCCTCGGCCAGCAACTCGGTGAAATCGTGACCGTGGATCGATTGCCCGTCGACCTTCTCGACGACGATCTTGTCGACGCTGCCGCGCTTGACGGTCGCGGCCAGTGAGGTGCACGCACTGCGCAGCGCCCCCGGATCGTTCCCGAATGTCAGGACGGTGCGCCCGCCACGTTCGACGAACAGCACGAGTGCACCGTCGACGAGGACCACCAGTCCGCCGGCTTTCCGTCCTGGGCGATGCCGGGGAGCGTCCTCGGCCGCGCGAGTCTGCGGCCACGACAGGGCGGCACCGTAGGGGTTGGCCGGATCGCACGCCGCGAGCGTCACCGCGGCGGTCTCGGTGTGTCGGCCTTCGAGGGTCTCCGAGAACGAGCGCAGCCGATCCACCACCTCGGGTGTCGAGAACTGGGCGCCGCCCAGCGAATCGACGAAATAGCCCCGCCGGCACCGGCCCGTCTCCTCGAAACGGCTGAGCACCTTGTACATCAACGCGAATCCGCCTGGGACGG